>JBJMLW010000408.1:0-4787 GCA_045805105.1 Flavisolibacter sp.
ATCAATGCCAATACAGTTTTGCCTATACTGGAGGATTTTCTATTTGAGGTGGAGAAGAACAGGCTTACTGTAGTAGCCACCGATCTTGAAACTGTAATGCGTGTTCAACTCGACGTGGAAGCAAAAGACAGCGGGAAAGTTTGTATCCCAGCAAGAATCCTGATGGATTCTCTTAAAAATATTGCCGACCAGCCCCTCTCATTTAATATCGATAAAAATTTTGCTATTGAAATCACAAGCGACAATGGTAAATATAAAGTGATGGGCGAAAATCCGGATAATTTTCCCAAAGAACCGGTAGCAGATGATACTACCAGTTTTACAATGACAGCATCAGCCCTGATTACTGCTATCAACAAAACACTGTTTGCCACAAGTAACGACGACCTGAGACCGGCAATGACAGGAGTTTATTTTGAATTGAATAAGGATGCTGTCCAGTTCGTTGCTACAGATGCGCACCGTCTCGTGAGATATAAAAGATCCGAAGTGAGTTGCCCTAAACAGGATGCATTCATCGTTCCCAGAAAACCCTTGAACCTGCTGAAGGCTGCGCTCCCTTCCAATAATGATGAAATTACCATCAGCTATAACAGTAACCACCTGTTTGTAAACCATGGAACTACCCGGATGAGTTGCCGCTTGATTGATGCCCGCTTCCCCGATTATAAGGTTGTGATTCCTACCGACAACCCATATAAAATGGTCGTTTCAAAAACTGATTTCCAGGGAGCCCTGAGAAGAGTAAGTGTATTCAGTAATAAAAGTACCAACCAGGTAGCGCTCAACATCAGTGGAAGTGAATTGCAGCTCGCAGCCCAGGATATTGATTTTTCTTTCGAAGGTAATGAGCGAATGAAGTGCCAGTACGATGGAGAAAACATTACCATTGCTTTTAATGCACGATTCCTCATTGAAATGCTCAATGCCGCTGATAGTGATGAAGTTCGCCTCGAACTTTCCACGCCTACAAAAGCAGGTATTCTTAAACCTACCGAACTTGATGACAATGAAGACCTGCTGATGCTGGTAATGCCGTTGATGCTAAACCAGTAATTGTGCAAAACAGGCAGGCTTATTGCTGAGGATTGCTTAATTTGTTAATGGTTCAGGGGGCGTGAACCGCAGATACCTCTTCCCGGTTCCGGGAAAGTGGAGGAGCTAATATGGATTTTGTTCAACTACGCACATTTGATAATTATATCGAAGCAAACATTGTGTTGAACATGTTGCAGAACGATTCAATAAACTGCCACCTTAAAGACGAAAACATTATTACCATCGATCCGCTTTTGAGCCCCGCAATCGGGGGGATGAAACTCATGGTTTTTCATGCACATGTACCGCGCGCTTGGGACCTGATGGAAGAAGCGGAAAAAGCTTATCTGAAAGATATCCCCTGTCCCGTTTGTAAGGCCCACGCTTTAAAATCGGTTAGCATTACAAGAAATCACAGGTGTAAACTGGCAGCATTCGCGAGTATGATCCTTAATGGACATTCGGTTGAAGTAACAAAAATTTTCCGTTGCAATAAATGTGGTTATGATTTTAAACACCTGCCCAGTCAAATAACTTGATTATTGTCAAGGAGCATCAAGGATGTTCGCTTTATCTTAGTTGTGAGCAATCCATATGTGGCAAAAAATTATAGACCATTTTCAAACCCTTGAAAACCGTCCTGTAGAACGACTGATTCTCCTTGTTGCGGGCATGTTACTGTTATGGACAATTGAAGGTGCCATTCCACTTCTCACCCTGCAATACAGGAAAAATAAATGGCGCCATGCATCTGTAAATTTCACATTTACAATAATTCACCTCGTCATACATACCGGTTTTGCTGTTTTGATTGTTCTGCTGTCAGACTTTTGCAAATCCAATGGCATTGGCTTCAGTTACTGGTTAAATGCTTCGGTTTTCTGGACAATAGTTATCACTTTTCTTGTTCTGGATTTTTTTGGCGGTTGGCTGGTTCACCTGGTGCAACATAAAACGTATTTTTTGTGGCGCTTTCATATGATCCATCACTCCGATAATAATGTAGATGTGACCACCGGTCTCCGGCATCACCCTATTGAAAGTGTTTTACGCGGTATTTTTTTCCTGTTTGGTGTTGTGGTGGCGGGCGCTCCAATGTATGCAGTGATGATCTATCAAACGTTATTGATACTTTCTACACAGTTCACGCATGCCAATATTAATTTGCCTAAATGGCTCGACAAACCTCTGAGCTTTTTTATTGTTTCGCCTAATATGCATAAAGTGCATCACCACTGGCAACAACCATATACAGATAGTAATTATGGTGCCGTGCTTTCTATCTGGGATCGTTTGCTGGGAACTTTTGAACAACTGGATGCCGGTAAAATCAGGTATGGTCTTGATCGTTATTATCCCAATGAACTCGATGAAAACATCGGCATGCTTATGCGGAAACCTTTCACAAAAATTGACAAGCCGCGACCTAAGACAAACACGGATTTTTAGAATAGTGTAATCCCCTTAAATAGTCTTGAATTTTTTAGCGCCTTATCTCCTTTTCGTGAAACCTTGTGCCTTTGCGTGAAACCCCTCATCTTCGCAGCTATGAAGAAGATTGCCATGATCCCGGCACGATACGAAGCTTCGCGTTTCCCTGGAAAGCTGATGAAGATGCTGGGAGATAAATCGGTAATCGCTACAGTTTATCTCGCAACAAAAAACACAGGCTTGTTTGATGATGTAATTGTTGTAACCGACAGTGATGTAATTTTTAAAGAAATCGAATCTTTTGGTGGAAAAGCATTACGAAGCAAGGAACAGCACGAAAGCGGAACTGATCGCATTGCCGAAGCTGCAGAAAATATTGAAGTAGATATAATTCTGAACGTGCAGGGCGATACGCCATTTATCAGCAGGGAACCCCTCGAAAAATTATTGAAATTGTTTGATGATTCCCAGGTGCAGGTGGCTTCGCTGATGCAACAAATACACGATGAAAAAACCATTTCAGATCCCAACAGGGTTAAAGTTGTTGTTGATTCTAAAATGAATTCCCTTCTTTTCAGCAGGAGTGTTATTCCTTATCCAAGGAATCAACAAACCCCTATCGCGCACTACGAACATATCGGTGTTTATGCATTCAGAAAAAAAGCGCTTCTTGATTTCACTAAATGGCCTGTTACCCCCCTGGAAGATGCAGAAAAAATTGAATGCCTCAGGTTCCTCGAAAATGGTATGCCGCTTAGAATGGCTGTTACCGGTTATATAGGCGTTTCTATAGACACGCCTGAAGATTTGATTAAGGCGAAATCACTTCTACAATAAGAGAAAATGCGTGTTCAAAATCCCATTAAGAGTTGTATCTTAATTATACAAATTTGTTTATGAGAACGCTTTTTATTGCCTGCTGTACTTTGTTCGCCATGTATAGCTCAGCTCAGAAAACAGTTGACGTTACCAACGGTGATGTAAAGTTGGGTGAAAGCACATTCAACGTGGTTAATGGAACTCCTTTCGTTAATACAAAATTTGTACGGCTGGTTGAAGGATCACCTTATTTTTCAGAAAACTGGATGAAGGGAGTTCTTGTTGGCACCGATAATTATAATTATAAAAATCAGAAAGTAAGGCTCGACCTCTTTGATAACATAGTGCATTATCAGGATGAAAAAGAAAACGAACTCATTACAACAACTCCGTTGAAAGAGGTGGTGCTTACAGATGCACAGGGAAACAATTTCCGGTTTGTAAAAGGCTCTTCGCTGCAACAGGCTACACCACAAACACAAAACAGCTGGTTCTTATGGCTCACATCTGGCACAGCCAGCCTGTATAAACTGTACGACAAAAAAATGTTTGAACAGACACCATATAATTCAGCTACTACCGAACAGCATATCAAAACAACTGAAAAATATATGGTGCATTACAACAATGGCCTTTTTGAAATCAGGAAACTGAAAGATGCACCTGCTGTCCTGGCTAATAAAAAATCAGAACTTGAAGATTTCCTGAAAAACAGGGACGATAAAAGCAAATCCATGGATGATAGATTCATCAACCTGGTTGAATATTATAACTCCTTGATAAAAGAAAAATAAGTACTTGCTACATTATACATTCCTCTTTGAGGTATGAGAAGATTTGTACATAAATTACTGTCCGGTTACTGACGAACGTGGTCTGACGACTTTCCTTACCTTCGAAAGCTCATGACGAAAGCAGAAAAATATTTCAGGTATTTTATTCCCGTTTCCCTCTTTGGAACAAACCGTACCAAACAAATCCTGAATATCAATCCTACTACAAACCTTTCAAGGAAAGACGCGGAAAAGGTTTTCATCACAGTGTACGATTACGACAACAATTCATTGAATGAATGCAGGCTTCAGAAGGTAGAAGATAGCTTTAAATACCGGTCGAATCATCACATCAGCTGGATTAATCTCGATGGCCTGAGAAGAGCGGATGTTGATATTATCAGTGAGCATTTCGGAATCCATCCGCTTATTGCAGAAGATATTGTAAGTGTTGGTCAGCGTCCAAAAATGGATGAAGTGGAAGGCATCCTTTATTGCCTTCTCAATATGCTTTATTACGATGACATAACGGAAACGGTGGAGCAGGAACAGGTGAGTATTGTTCTGGGCAAAAGCTTTGTGCTGACCTTTCAGGAAGATCCGGAGCGTGATGTGTTTAATCCGATTCGCGAACGTCTGAAAATGGCGAACAGCAAGCTTAGATTGCGTGGCGCCGATTATCTCTGCTACTCGCTGCTTGACCTTATCGTAGACAATTATTTTTTC
>JBJMLW010000409.1:0-10147 GCA_045805105.1 Flavisolibacter sp.
CATTTCCATGATTTCGTCTACCAGCTTTAATGAAAGGGCTCTTTCCTGGTGTAAGTGATTTTCTTCAACGCCTATTACTTTGTCAGCAATCCCTTTATCCTTCAAGGCAAGTGCAAATGAACCACCAATAAGTCCTACACCAACAATCGTAACCTTCATGGAATGCTGTTTATGGATTTTTCTGTTTCTGTTTTCATAGCTGCTGCAATTCTTTCCAGGGCCAGATCAAATTTTTCTTCCTTGCTGCACAGGCTTACCCTTATATACTTTTCTCCTGCTGATCCGAATATGCCTCCGGGTGTTATAAAAACACGACTGTCGCGCAGAACCTGGTCGCTTAATTCATATCCGCTGCTGTACCCTGCAGGAATCCGTGCCCATAAAAACAAACCCGCCTGCTCGTGAGAAAAACTACATTGCAAAAGATTAAGTAATTCATAAGCCTTTTCTCTTCGCCTGCTATATACTTCATTTACACTTTCAAACCACGATTTATCCAGTGTCAATGCTTTGGCTGCCGCAAGTTGAACGGGAAGAAACATGCCACTGTCCATATTGCTTTTGAACCGGAGAATTTCTTCAATTCTTTCTGCTGCTCCTGCTATCACACCAACCCGCCATCCTGCCATATTATGCGATTTACTTAATGAGTTTAATTCTATCACCACTTTTTTTGCGCCTTCCACGTGTAATAAACTCATCGGATTTTTATTCAGGATGAAACTGTAAGGATTGTCGTGGCACAAAAGAATTTTAAATTTTTCTGCAAAGGCCACAAGCTTTTCAAAAAGTTCATCTGTAGGAACACTGCCTGTTGGCATCTGGGGGTAATTGACAAACATTAGTTTTACCCTACCGGAAGCACGCACTTTTTTTTCGAGTGAATCAAAATCAATCAGCCAGTTGTTTTTTTCTTTCAGCCTGTAAGAAATACACTTACCACCCGCAAGTTTCACTGCACTCTGATAGGTTGGATAACCGGGATTGGGAATCAGAACCGCATCACCTTTATTGAGATACGTCATGCAAACATGCATGATACCTTCTTTTGAACCAATGAGTGGCAATATTTCAGTAGCCGGATCAAGAACAACGTTATACCATTCCTTATACCAATGGCTGAAAGCCTTTCGTAATGCTTCCGCTCCCTTGTAACTCTGGTAACCATGAACATCCGGCCTGTTCGATTCCTGCTGAAGCGTTGCAATTACATCCGGATGAGGCGGCAGGTCGGGACTTCCTATCCCAAGGTTAATTACCTGAGCACCGGCGCGGTTGAGTTCTTCGATTTCGCGAAGCTTGGTAGAAAAATAATATTCTCCTATGCCTTCAAGTCTGTCGGCAGTTGCGATTTTCATCTGCTGATGGTTTTACCTTTTTTATAAATACCCAGCACCTCCAACGATGCTGTAACGGATTTCATTTGGTCAAAAGCCCGGTTAAACTGTTCCAGTGTATCAAATTCCATGTCTGCATGAAAACTGTATTTCCATTCTTTTTCGGGAATAGGAAGACTTTGCAATTTGCTGAGGTTAATGGAAGCGTCTGCAATTCTTGTAAGAACAGTTGCCAGGCTTCCTTTTGAATGGTCTGTTTGAAAATGAACAGATGCTTTGTCTGCATCATCTGTAATGTGTTCCGTTCCCTCCGGTTCAACAAAAAGAAAACGGGTATAATTATTTTTTACAGATTGTATGCTGGGTTCCAGGATACGAAGGTTGTAAAGTTCTGCTGCAAGTGAACTCGCAACAACCGCAACGTGCTTATGGCGGTGCTGGTGAATGTACCTTGCACTCAACGCAGTGTCTTCCGTTTCTACAAGCTTCCAGGAAGGATGTGTTTCCAGGTAATCCATGCATTGTAGCAAGGCCATGGGATGCGAATGCACTTCACGTATATCGTTTAACTGAATGCCCGGATTCACCATCAGGTGCTGATTGATCTGAAGATAAATTTCACCGGAAATACGGAGACCTGCTTTTTGAAGCAAAGTGTAATTGGGAAGAATGCTTCCTGCGATTGAATTTTCTATTGCCATAAAACCACCGTCGCTGCGCGATGGGTCGGATGCAATCTTAACTACTTCCCTGAATGTATTACAGGGTATCACAACAGTTTCCTTTCCCAGGAATTCCTGTGTAGCAATCTGGTGAAAGCTTCCTTCATAACCCTGTATTGAAATTCTTTTGGCCATTGCAAAAAAAATCCCCCCGGCTCAGCCGGGGGGACTATGTTGATTCGATTAATTATAGGTTCAACAAAGCATACCCGGCTTCATTTCGCAGAAGTAAAAATAAAAGTAACGGGTTGTTTTGTTAGTGATCATTGTTATGATACAAATATAAAGAGTGAATTTAAAGGAGCAAATTTATTTTAACCGCGAGCCACGAGCTGCTTGCTGCGAGACCTTATAATGATATTCATTTCTTAAATGGCCTACTCGCAGCTCGAAACTAGTAGCTCGCAGCTCCCCTCTTATCTCCTTACCGAATCCGCCTCGTTCATCCTGATCCTTCTTCCCTTATATTTTTTCCCATCGATAGAGCGCATCATCTGGCTGGCTGCATTTTTTTCAACTTCCACCCAGCTGTTCATTTCTTTCATGTCGATGCGACCCAGAACATCTTTATTCAAATCACTCAGGTCAAGAATAAACTGGAGAAAGCTTGCCTTATAGAAACCATCTTTTGTACCGAGGTTCACGAATAACCTGGTAAAATTTCCATTGCTGTTTCCATGCTCCCTTCTTACGTCGCGCCTGCGTTCAAAAGTGCGTTCTCCCCTTCCTTCAATAGAAACTCTTCCCCGGTCTTCCCTCCGTTCTCTTGCATTCAGGTCTTCTGCATTTTCGTAGTACTTCAGAAAACGATCGAATTCCAGTGCGGCAACACGTTTGAATACTTCCTCTTTTGATATGCCGGCCAGCTTTTCTTCGAGCATGGGAAGATAGGTTTCATAATCACCATGGCTGATATCAGCCTGCAACAGTTTGTCCATAAAATAAAAGAACTGTTTGCGGCATACATCCTTTCCTGAAGGAATTTCGAGCTTATTAAATGGTACCTGCACCATCCTTTCAATCTGTTTGATACGGCCTACCTCACGTGAATGCACAACCGAAATACAAACACCTGTTTTCCCTGCTCTTCCCGTACGGCCACTCCTGTGCGTATATACTTCCACATCATCCGGTAATTCATAATTGATGACATGTGTGATGCCTACCACATCAATTCCTCGTGCTGCCACATCAGTGGCAATGAGTAGCTGAAGTGTTTTTTCACGGAATTCATCCATTACTTTATTCCGCTGCTGCTGGGTAAGGTCGCCATGAAGTGCATCAATATCATATCCTTCACGGGTAAGTTTTTCAGCGATTTCCTGCGCATCGGCTTTGGTTCTGGTAAAGATGAGACCATACATGCCCGGATTGAAATCGATCAGTCTTTTCAGTGTTTCATAACGATGTTGCGCTGTGGTTACCACGAACTGGTGGTCGATGTTTTTATTGGCAGTATTCATTTTGCCAACCGTGATTTCTGCCGGTTGCTGCATATATTTCTTGCTGACCTTACGGATTTCCGGTGGCATGGTGGCACTGAACAGCCAGGTGCTGTCGCGTTGGGGTGTATTCTGCAGAATGAATTCAATGTCTTCCTGGAAGCCCATGTTCAGCATTTCATCGGCTTCATCGAGCACAACATATTTTATCTCTTCGAGGTTTATCGCTTTTCTTTCAATGAGGTCAATGAGGCGGCCTGGTGTAGCTACTACAATCTGGATCCCTCTCCTGATATCACGTATCTGCTGGCTGATGGACGAACCGCCATATACAGCAACAACATGAATTCCGCTCATATACTTGCGGAACAATTCCATTTCATTTACGATCTGCAGGCATAGTTCGCGAGTAGGACAAATAACGAGAGCCTGGGGAAATTTTTTTCCTGATTCAATCAATTGTAAAAGTGGAAGTCCAAAGGCAGCTGTTTTACCTGTTCCGGTCTGGGCAAGTCCTATCAAATCCTTCGTTCCAGCCAGGAGAACGGGTATCGCTTTTTCCTGGATAGGTGTGGCTTCTTTAAATCCAAGGTCCGCTACCGCTTTTAATAATTTTTCCTGCAATCCCAGCTCTTCAAATGTAGCCATAGTAAAATTTGCACAAAGGTAAGAGAGAAGCTACAAGCTACAAGCTGCGAGATTAGCAATCGTGAATGGAAGTTGTCAATAATGGATAGGCTAACGATTGCCGGAATTAAAGAATTTCATATTGACGATTCACGATTGACTTTTGACGGCCTATTTCACGTTTCACCTTTCACGTTTCACGTAAAAAAGAACCGCCCTGGGAACAGGGCGGCCATCTAACGATTGCTTGCCATATGAATAAAATTTTTGACTTATTTACAGTGCTGGCAAGAAGCTATCTGAAATTATTTACGTGCTGCTGAATCCATTCTGTTAACAGAATCTTTCTGAGCATCAGTCATATTACTTACTGAATCTTTAGCGCGATCAGACTGGTTTTCGATCGTGTCATTTTTTGCACGCTCAACTGAATCCAGTGAATCTTTTGTGTTGTCTGTAGAGTCTGCGCTGTTGTTACAAGCTACCATTGTAGCAGAAATAACTAAAATTCCGAGGAACTTTTTCATGTGATTTTAATTTTTGATTTGAATTTGAAATTTTTATATAATCTGTTAACCTATCTTCTTTTTCCTTAATGAATCCCGCTTCGCATCAAATGCGGAATCGGCTTTGTCGAGTCCCCGGTCCACCTTTTCCTTCAGCTCTTCCGCTCCTTTCTTTGTGGAATCCCAGATCCTTTCTGCCTTATCCTCTATTTTCGTGCTCGTTGAATCAACATTCACCTTCACTGTAACGCTGTCGTTACAGGCCCAAAGCAACCAGGACACCAGAAAAATCAAACTGATTTTTTTCATACCCGGAGGTTTGATTAAACAATTAATACTCGGTTGGTTAAAAAGTAACCCACCGTTTTAAAATATTTTTTTTAACAGGCAGGTGGGTTACTATTTTTAAATTTTGGTATTAAAAAGAGGTCAATTGAAAGCGGAGATCAACGAGAAACTATTACTCCAGGGGCTGGCGAAGAACGATAAAAAGGCTATTGAAACCCTTTACAGGGAGAATTTCAATGTGATCCAGGCACTGATTCTACATAATAATGGTACTTCCGAAGATGCCAAGGATATTTTCCAGGAAGCAATCATCGTTCTTTATGAAAAAGTGATTTCCGGGAACTTTGAACTCAATTGCCAGATCAGGACCTTTGTGTACTCGGTAAGCCGACGGCTCTGGCTGAAACGGCTGATGCAGATGAACCGGTTTACGATTTCAGACGGACATGAAGACATGATTTCAGTGGATGAGGAAACAGAGGAACATGAACGGCGGAATTCTGAATTCCAGATGATGGAAAAGGCAATGAGCGGACTGGGTGAACCGTGCAGGAGTTTACTGGAAGCCTTCTACATGCAAAAAAGATCCATGACCGAAATTGCATCCGGATTTGGTTATACCAATGCCGAGAATGCAAAAAACCAGAAGTATAAATGCCTTGTACGACTGAAGAAACTTTTCTTTTCTCAATATAAAAACGAGTCACCGTGATGGAGGATATGAAATTACTTGAAACTGTTGAACGCTATATCCTGGGACAAATGAGCCCGGATGAACGCGTTTATTTTGAACAGTTGCGTAAATCCAACCCTGAAATTGACCAGGCTGTTGTGGAGCATACTTTTTTCCTCCAGCAAATGAACCGTTTTGATGAAACACGCAAGCTGAAGAGTAACCTGAACGACACACACATTCACCTTGCTGAAAAAGGACTCATCAAATCTCCAAAACTCAGAGGTAAGGCAAAAGTTGTTTACCTGTATAACAGGTATAAACGTGTTTCGCTGATCGCAGCTTCCATTGCGGGTATCACAGCTCTTACAATCAGCGCCATGGTCTGGTCTTTATCGCCCAGTAAGCCCATCAATGATGTAAAAGATGATGTGAACCTTTTAAAAAGAAATTTTATTGTACTGCAGAAAGATAACAGGAAACTGAAAGCCCAGATCGATGAAGTAAAGGACAAACAGGGAGAAATTCAGACACCGGTTATTCAGTATACAAGTGGCGGTACAGGATTTCTTATTGATACCAAAGGTTACCTGGTAACGAATGCACACGTAATCGAAAATGCAAAACACATAGCAGTTCAGGGAAGCGACGGTAAGGAAATGAGTGCTGAAGCAGTGTACACCGACCTAACCCGTGATATTGCCATCCTCAAGATCAATAGCAAGGAATTTAAATCTCCGGGTGGAATTCCTTATTCTATAAAGAAAGGTGCAGGTGACCTGGCAGAGCCGGTGTTTACTCTGGGCTTTCCACGCAATGAGATTGTATATGGCCAGGGTTATATTGCATCACGAACCGGTTTGGAAGGCGATTCACTTGCACTTCAGGTTACCATCGCGGCCAACCCCGGAAACAGTGGCGGACCCGTATTGAACAAGAACGGTGAGATCATTGGTGTATTGACCGGAAAACAAAAAACTGCAGAAGGGGCTGTATTTGCCATTCATTCGAAATATATCTACCAGGCTCTTTCGCAACTTCAGAAAGATACTTCCTACCGCAACCTGAAGATCCCTTCCAATTCTTCTTTGCGTGGTACAGAACGCACGCAACAGGTGAAGAAAATTTCGGATTACATTTTTATGGTTAAAGTGGACTGAAGAAACTGACGTTTCATTTTTTATTAAGCCAAATTTTCAATACACAATGCTCAATGTTCAATGGCCAGGTCCGATTACAGTTACTCTGTAAGGTTGATTGTTTACAAACTTGATCATTGAGCATTGAGTGTTGAATATTGAATATTTCTTCACTAAAAAAAATTACACCTTCCACAAGCTATCCGGATAACTTCCACTCTTTACCTGGTCGGTCAGACTCTTCTTCACAATCGGTGCATCTTCTTTATACGTCACGCCAAACCATTGAGCAGTTGTGGGAATTACTTTAATCACACCCTGCCTTGCTTTTATCCACTGGTCGGCTACAAAAGGAATAAGGTATTCGGATTTTGGATTGCTAATATTTTCCTTAAGAAACTGCGTAAATCCTTTTTGTATAAAATCGAACAGTGAAGGATGGAAACACCAGAAGTTGAGCGATGTCATCGCATCATCTCCCACTTCGTGTTTGGAGCCATCAGACTCTTCATAAACGATCTTTCCATTCTCCCTGTAAATTTTCAACCTTTCATAAATCGCTACCAGGTTGTTATCCCTGTCAACTTCCGACACACCGCGGCTTACCGATCCATATTCAGAAAGTGTTTTAGCAAGTTCATATCCTATGATTGCATACACATCGGGCCTGCAGCCATTGAGTAAAAATTCATGTGCTTTTTTAAAGCCATCGCTTCCGTAAAAATCATCGGCATTGATCACAGCAAAAGGTTCTTTCACCGCATCGCGTGCACAAAGAATCGCATGGGCGGTTCCCCAGGGCTTGGTTCTTCCTGATGGAACTGAAAATCCATCAATGTATTTATCCATCTCCTGGAAAACATATTCGGATTCAATGCGACCCTTCAGTTTGGGTTCAAAAATGCTTTTGAAATCTTCAGCAAAATCCTTGCGGATAATGAATACGACTCTTTTAAATCCTGCCTTGATAGCATCGTAAATGGAATAATCCATAATTGTTTCACCCGACGGTCCAAACTGCTGGATCTGTTTCATACTTCCATAGCGCGACGCCATTCCTGCAGCCATGATCACTAATGTTGGTTTCATCTGTTATTTTTTATTCGGGCCCGAAAATAATACATTCGACACGTAAGCATACAAGATGAGTTTAATCGACATCGGCAAGCCCCGCATCACTCCGGTTAGTTCTTTGTATAAAATTCATACCACGGTAGATGTATTACGCCTCGATGAAATCCATCCGGTAATTTCCGGAAACAAATGGTTCAAGCTGAAAGAATATCTCGACGAAGCACGATCACAACAAAAAAAAATTATCCTCACTTTCGGCGGGGCGTGGTCAAATCATATTGTGGCAACAGCTGCGGCAACATCCCTGGCAGGTTTTAAAAGCATTGGTGTTATCAGGGGAGAAGAGGCTGAAAATTTATCGATAACACTAAAAAATGCAGTGGAACTGGGCATGGAGCTCGTGTTTGTTTCACGCGAAGAATACAGGAAAAAAATAATCCCTCAATCAGTTTTAAACATTTTTTCTCCATCGCAGATATTTGTAATTCCTGAAGGAGGCTATGGACTTCCAGGTGCAAACGGTGCAGCACATATACTGGATTCAGTTGATGTGCAACGGTATGATTATATTCTTGCTGCTGCAGGCACCGGCACTATGCTTGCAGGACTTATTATGAGTGGGGGTTCCATCAGAATTGTTGGAATACCTGTTTTAAAACACAAAGGTCTCAGGGCGGACATCATTCAGTTAATAAAAGAAAATAAAAACAATGAATTTTCACTGATCGAAGGATATGAATTCGGAGGTTATGCAAAAAAAGATAACCGCCTTATCAGTTTTATGAATTCATGGTACGAACAGACTGGCATTCCTTCTGATTTTGTATACACAGGAAAATTATTTTATGCTTATGATGATCTCGTAAGGCAGGGATATTTTCCTGCTTCATCGAAAATCCTCCTCATCCATAGTGGTGGGTTACAGGGAAATTCTTCCCTGCCCAAGGGAACGTTAATATTCTGACCTGCGCGTGTATATTTGCACCGTTTCTGATAATTTGTTCCATTCTTATGAATCGCTGCTGTTTCTTATTTTTTATACTGGTCCTTTTGTCCCGTACCGCGTTTACGCAGGATACCCTTCCTAAATTTTCAGTAAAGGATTATGGTAATAAGCGCTACATCATCGGATGGGTAAATAATTATGACCTGGTTAAACAGATCAGCATCCAGCGTTCACACGACAGCCTGAAGAATTATACTACCATCATGAGTGTAACCGACCCGAATGCCAGGCAGAATGGCTTTGCTGATGCCAAGGCACCAAACGATCATATGTTCTACAGGCTTTTTGTTGTACTTGACAAGGGCCAGTTTTATTTCACAGAAGCAAAAAAGCCTGTTCTCGATACATCAAAAACCACGAACAAAATTATCCCCGAGTCTAACCGCGATTCAGCTGTTACAACTAATATCAAACCCATAGTTCCAAAAAAACCCGACTTCATTCCTTCTTTCTTCGTATATACTAACAGGGATGGTTATGTGTTTATTAATTTACCGGATGCGGACAGGAAAAAATATCACATCCGCTTTTATGAACAGGACAGCACTTTTTTATTTGAATTGAAAAACATCAGGGAAACCGGTCTTACACTGGATAAAACAAATTTCATGCACTCAGGATGGTTCCTGTTTGAATTATATAATGATGACGAGCTGGTTGAAAAAAATAAATTCTATCTCCCAAAAGAATTTTAAGCGGGATCAATAACCGTTGCATTAAATACCCTGCTGAAATTCTGTTTGAGTTTTTCCTTTACTTCATTCATATCAACTTCTCTTCCCAGTTCAGCCTTGATGGAGGTAACTTTTTTATTTTGAATACCACACGGAATGATGTGATTAAAATAACCAAGGTCGGTGTTTACATTCAGTGCAAAGCCATGCATGGTTACCCACCGGCTGCAGCGGACACCCATGGCGCATATTTTTCTTTCACAACCTTTTTTATCCCAGTCAATCCATACGCCTGTTTCTCCTGCCGAGCGGCCTGCAGTGATTCCGTACTCAGATAGCGTTAGAATAATTACTTCTTCCAGTTCTCTCAGGTATCTCCCGATGTCTGTATAGAATTTTTCCAGGTCGAGGATCGGATATCCTACCACCTGCTGTGGCCCATGAAAGGTGATATCACCGCCACGGTTTGTCTGAAAAAAATCAATTCCCTTTTCCCTGCGCTGGTTTTCATCCAGGAGAACATTTTCCATATGCCCGCTTTTTCCAAGCGTATATACTGGCGGATGTTCAACAAATAAGAGGTAATTGGTTGTTGGTAATTCAAATTTTCAGGATGGTGTATTGCGGAAAGATTCATATTCCGGACTTAGCTTGATGGA
>JBJMLW010000410.1:0-11780 GCA_045805105.1 Flavisolibacter sp.
CAAAAGGCTTTATTTATTCAGCCCGGTTTATGAAGCGGAGAGAGTGTAGGGAATAGGGAATAGGGAATATCCCTGCCTGCCGGCAGGCAGGGAATATCGAATATCGAATATCGAATAACGAATATCGAATAACGAATATCGAATGAAATCTGAAATCAAATTGAATGTCTGATCTAAGAGCTTGTAGCTTGCAGCTTGCGTAGCTTCCGCTTACAACTTTTTTCTCATCCATAACTCACATCCAAAATGCCCGGTGTTTCCGAGTGGACCGGTGAGGTATTCAAAACCGAATTTTTCATAAATCTTCAATGCCTTTTTTAATTCCGGCATGGATTCCAGGTAAATGTTCGAATACCCTTCACCGTTGGCAAAGTCAACACATTTCTGAATGAGCATTTTTCCAAGTCCAATCCCCCTTGCCTGTGGCAGCAAATACATTTTTACCAGTTCGCATGTTCCTTCCGGCAAACCCGGAGAAGGAAATATTCCCGCACCCCCGATCACTACGGAATCATGTTCAGCCACATAATATATTGAGCGTGGTGTTGAACTGAACACTTCAAACAAATGATCTGTGCTGTCGTCGTAGTACACTGTTCCCGGGTGGTTTGCGCCAAATTCTTTTAGCGTAGACCGGATGATTGCGGCTACTGCATTGTTATCTTTTTTTTCAATTGTACGGATGTTGATCTCATTGAGTGTAAAAGATTTGTGAATGAAATTGTCCATGATCCTGGTCAAGTTATTTCAGCAAAATAAATAATTTGGCAAGTTCTGGTTTGAAATTTGTTATTAGCAGCACGTTCTGAAAATAAACCACGATTGCTTTATGAAATTGTTAACCTATGAAAAGTATCCAACCTTCTGAAAGACTTTATATCTGTTGATTAACCACACAAGCCAGGTCTCGATGCCTGACAAATCTTGTCCCTCCCACGTCTGCGGGAGGGAATTTTTTTACCGCCTGCGGCGGATGTTTCACGCAAAGGCGCTAAGATGCAAAGACGCAAAGAAAATTTATACGAGCAATTCCTCTACGAACATCAAACATCAAACATGAAACTGCAATCTTGAATTCCTTCAGGCGCCTTAACTAAACTTTTTCTACAGCCGTAACTTCTTTTTCCTTTCGTAGCACATAATATGCAATCACGGCACTACCCATTAACAAAATCGAACCCAGTAAAAATGGCGCGCCGGAAAAATGGATTGGTGCACCGGGAGTAGTGAACCATGCGAAAAGACTGGTCATAACAATTGGACCAATGATGGATGTTAAACTGATCATGCTTGTTAGTGCACCCTGAAGTTCTCCCTGTTCATTAGGAGGAACATGTCCTGAAAGTATTGACTGGAGTGCAGGTCCGGCAATACCACCAAGACAGTACGGAACCATGAATGCAAACATCATCCAGCTTTTTGTAGCAAAGGCGAATGCCAGCATGCCTACAGCATAAATGGCAAGTCCAACATATACACTTCTTTCACTGCCCAGCCGCGGATGAATGATACGTATCAAACCTCCCTGAACAATCATTGTCATTACACCTACCACACCAAGTGACAGTCCAAGTAATTTTTTTGACCAGTGAAATCTTTCCAGGTTAATGAAGGTCCATGTGCTTTGCAGCGCATGTGCAGCTATATAAACCAGAACGAGTGATCCCATCAGTGCAAGCACTGTGGGATATTTTTTCAAATGGGTTAATGAACCAAGCGGGTTTGCTCTTTTCCATTCAAAACGTCTGCGGTTTTCTTTTGATAAAGATTCGGGCAGAACAAAATATCCATACAATGCATTGATGAGACAAAATCCTGCTGCAACAAAAAATGGAACACGAAGTCCATATTCTGCCAGCACGCCACCCAATGAAGGACCGATTATAAATCCTATACCGAAGGCAGCGCCAAGCAATCCAAAGTTCTGAGCACGTGTTTCATTTGTGCTTACATCAGCAATATAAGCCGACGCCGTAGTGAAAGATGCTCCTGTAATTCCGGCAAGAACCCTACTTAAAAAAAGCCAGCCGATTGTAGGTGCAAGTGCCATGAAAAGATAATCGATGGAGAACCCAAGAAGTGAAATCAGCAATACTGGTCTGCGTCCGTATTTATCACTCATGTTTCCAATGATGGGTGCGCAAAAAAATTGCATCACAGCATATACACCAGTCAGCCAGCCGCTCCACCGGGAAGCAATACTGATATTTTCACCTGTTAACTTCTGAATCAGTTCCGGAAATACAGGAATGATGATACCAAGACCTGTAACATCTATCAGCAGCGTGATAAATATAAAACTCATGGCGGCCTTGCGTGAATGGAACATGGTTCAAAAATAAGGGAAGAAAGGGACGGTAGACCATAGACCATGGACCATAGACCATAGACCATAGACGATGGACCATTTCTGTACTTCAGAAACGATTAACTTAGTAAATATGGTTCCTTCCTTGCGCAAACAATACAACCAGCAATTCACGGAAGAAAAATATAACGCCTACATCCGTGATCTTTCCAACGTATATCCCGGGCAACTGGATTTCAGGGTGGCAGAAACGCCTGTGTTTGTGTCAAAAGAATTTACCGGTAAAATACTTTCTGCATGTGAAAGCATTATCGAGGTGATCCTGGATCCGGAATACCACAAGCAAAGTGCCTCAGCCATTCCTTCCAACCTCAGAGTGCCGGATGAAGACACGCATCCCCATTGCATTGCCTTTGATTTTGGTGTATGTGAAAATGCAAACGGTGAGCTTGAACCACAGCTGATAGAAATGCAGGGCTTTCCAAGCCTCTTTGCCTGGGAAGTGATCCTGCCCGAAATTCATCAGAAACATTTTGATGTTCCTGATAATTACAGCGTTTACCTGAATGGAATGGATCGTAATTCTTATATCAGTTTATTGCATGACATCATTGTTGGTAATGAAAAACCTGAAAATGTGATCCTTCTTGAAATTTTTCCTGAACAGCAAAAAACGCGTGTCGATTTTTCAGCAACTGAATCATTACTTGGTATTAAAACTGTTTGTCTTACAAAAATTATAAAAGAAGGGAAGCAATTATTTTATTCACACAACGGAAAAAAAATACAGGTAAAAAGAATTTACAACAGGGTGATATTCGATGACCTCTTTCAGCAACCTTTGGAAGTACAGGAAAAAGGAAAAATATTCCAGGAAGAACTGGATGTAGTATGGGTGCCGCATCCCAACTGGTTCTACCGGTTGAGCAAGTTTACATTGCCATTTATTAATCATCCTTATGTTCCGGAAACTTCATTTCTTTCGGAAACTGATCTCCCTGCAGACCTGGAAAATTATGTGGTAAAACCATTATTTTCCTTTGCAGGTCAGGGTGTGATTATTGATGTAACCAGGGAGGAAGTAGAAAAGATAACAGATCCTGAAAACTGGATTCTTCAACGGAAAGTAAAATACGCTTCTGTTATTCAAACTCCCGATGAACCAGCAAAGGCCGAGATCAGGATGTTTTATTTCTGGAAGCCTGGTACACCAAGGCCAATAGCTGCTAATAACCTGGCAAGATTAAGTAAAGGAAAAATGATTGGTGTGCGATACAACAAGGATAAGGAATGGGTAGGCGGAACATTTTGTCTTTTTGAAAAATGATTTTTTCTACACGAACTTTATAATGATGATGAATAGTTTTTCAAAGTTATTATTGTTGATGTTCGGAGTTATAATCGAGGTACATTGCTTTTCCCAGCAAACCGGCAAAATTGAAACTGACAGACCTGATCAGACAGAAAGTCCCTACCTCGTTCCAAAAAAATGGTTCCAGTCAGAAACAGGATTCAGTTTTGAAGAAACCAGGGGTGGCTACAAAAGTTTTGTGTATCCAACAATGCTGAATAAGTATGGTGTCAGCAACCGTTTGGAATTACGTCTGATCACTACGTGGTCTTCATTTGAAACCCCATCGGATGTACCAAGTATTAAAATTGTTGAAAGGGGCCTGGAGCCTGTTCTTATCGGAGCAAAGGTGGCTTTGTTTGAAGAAAAAAATCTGCGTCCCAAAACGTCAATTTTATTTCATACTTCTATACCGCAGGCAGCTTCAAAAGTTTATCGCATCAGTAGAATAACACCCGATTTCAAGCTGGCGATGCAGCATTCCATTACTAAAAATATTGCACTGGGTTATAATATTGGCGCAGAATGGTATGGATTAGCCGATAGTCCTGCATGGTTCATCAGCCTTACTTCAGGAATTGATTTCGGTAACTGGTCGGCATATGGAGAGATCTATAATATCCTGCAGCACGGGGAGCATCCTCTAAATAACATTGATGCCGGTATCTCATATACATTCAATGATAACTACAAATTTGATTTGTCGTATGGTTATGGATTGAATCCTCACGCATATTTTGGACACTATGTTTCATTCGGGTTTTCTTTCAGAGTTAAATAGTCTTATTATATCTGTGATGTTTGATTTGATGATCTTTGATTTTATCTGAGATGTTTGAAATGAAGAGTATACATTCTCACGATAGAGCTTTGTCTTACGACAAAGCTTTTTTTTATCACAGATTACACGGATTTCACAGAGAATGATTTCACGGAAGTTTATTGTGTTATATACGAACAAGATTTTGGCTCGAAGCTCGTGGCTCACTGCTGGCAGCTACTTCAGTCTGTACATACTTTTGATGATCTTTGATTTTGTAGAACTCTTGCAATGGAGACAAATCATAGATCTAAAAATCTCAGATCACACATCAATTAACGAAGCTCCAGATAATCCCAAACCTTATCACCAGTCCCGGTGTAGGATAATTGGGTGCCGCAAGATTGTTATTGTTGAAGTGCAGACCGCCAAAGTTTCTTAATGTATTCAGATTTTCTGCGCGCACATATGCGGTGAATGACCGGATCCGGAAATGAACAAATGCATCAATATCCGGCAGGTTGCTGATGGTTGTGGAATCCTGGAAGAAAAATTGTCCGAGTAGTGGTGAATAGTTATCCGCATGATACGGTGTATGATATTTGATCTCCGTTCCCATGGCGATATTCAGGTTGCGGAATCCAAGTGTGCCTTCATACATTAACCGGTTTCTTGTAAACAATAATGGAAAATTTACATCGGCTGCACCGGCCTTCTGCTGCAGGTATAATTCAGTACGCAGGTTCCAGTGTTTTCCAAGGCGAAAGGTTTTAAGTGCATTGATCCGGAGTACATTGAAAACTGTATTTTCCTGCTGTAACGAATAAAAATTATTCAGGTACAGGTAATTGGTGATCAGGTAAAAATCTCCGCTAAGAAGCACCCGCAGTTTCTGAAGCAGGATTGACCCGAACAGGTGTGTTGTATTTTCCTTATTGAAATTTTTTGGCTGGTCTAGATAAAATCCGCTTCTTTGATCGTATATGAACGATGGCGACCGGTTAATATTTTCAAATCCCACCTGCAGGCTTCCGAACCTTGGATTCAGTTGTCGCTGAAGACTGATATACCCATGGTAGTCTCCTGAATTGTATCCGCCGAGATAGATGTTGCCAAAAGCGGTAATATTCCATTTTTTATTTTTGGTAAGGTTGCGGTACTCACCATGAAGCCGGATGTTGGCAAGACGTGCCGGATCAAGCTTTGCGGAATCCCTGAAAAAATCTCCATTCAGGATCTGCCATTCCACACCAGCTTTTACAAACTGGTGCAGGTTGTATATATCGGGAAATGAATAAATGGAAAAATCGTTATTGAATTCATGCCATTTGTCCTGGAACAAAAGCGATCCGCCTGTTGGAATTTTTACATGATAATGATCAGCATACCATGTGGAATCCGGTGCATTCACCTGTTCATTCAGGCTGACTACCGCGTCTTTAAAAGCATAGGAATATTTTGTAAAACGGAAGGTGTGTTCAAATCTAACACGGGGAAAGAAAAGCGGTATAACAGTAGAATCGGTAACAATGGAATCCTTCTTCCCGAAATCATATTGCTGTCGTAACACACCACTGAAATCCCTGTACCGGTTCCCGGTATATAATGTAGTTGAAAAAAAATCTGTTGAATATGTGGGATCACCACCAATCTGTGTTGGTATTAAAAAGCGGTCCTTTGCAAAGTCAATGGAATCGAGATCGGTTACGCGTTTCAGTCCGCCATTTTCTCCCTCCTGTAACTGGTTGCCAAGTAAAACAAAATAATTACTGTAACGCCTGTTGGGCGATTGGTACCATGAAGTAAGAAGATAGTTGTTGTGATTTACTTTCTGATTCCTGAATGAACCTGTTCCGCTGATCAGCCGGTAGTTAAATGAAAAATTCCAGGATGGCTTGATGTTCTGTGTATGAACCACTTCAATTATCTGTCCGCCCCTGGAATAAAGCATGTAACCCAGTTCAGTGTATGGACGCGTTACGTTATAAAACCTTACATTTTCAAGTTTCCATTTGTATACGTCAAGCGCATGAAATCCGGGATCCCAACCTTCTTTCAGCAATGGCGCAAATAATATGGAACGTGTGGCAGTTCCGGTATTACCCAGATAAATATGCGTAGCAGGTATGGGAAAGCGATTGGTGAAATCGTTGATCGAACTGTCTTCCTTATGAGCACCGGCAGAATCGAGGTAATAAATATTTACAGTTACGCTGTCTTCATATTTATTCCTGGCCTTGATACTATCGCTTCCACCTGATCCTGTAGAACCGAAGCCTCCTCCTGCAGGAATTTTGTTGCCGATACCACGCAGAATGTTTCCGGGTTTCTGGGCAAACGCACAAACACTTCCAATGCTTACCAGGATTAATAGGATGGTATGTTTTAAAATTTTCGTCAAGCGTAACCGTTATCCCAGGGAAACAATCAGTTCCCTGAAAATGGTAGAGAATTTAGGTTCAGCTTCCCTGGCTGCCTGCAAAACTTCTTCATGTGTAATGATGTTGTCATCTTCCCTGATGCCGATATCAGTAATGACACTCATAGCAAATACTTTCATGCCTGCGTGTGATGCAGCTATTACTTCCTGAACGGTACTCATTCCTACGGCATCACCACCAAGAATATGAATCATTTTATATTCAGCACGAGTTTCAAATGTAGGTCCCGTAACGCCAAAATAAACACCCTCTTTTACTTCAATATTTTTTTTCCGTGCAATCTCTTTTGCTTGGGTCACGAGTTCGCGTTGATATGGTTCGCTCATATCCGGAAACCGAGGACCGAGTTTTTCATCATTGGGGCCGAGCAGCGGATTTACTGTTGCCAATGAAATATGATCCGTAATGATCATAAGGTCTCCTACTTTCAACCCGGGTTTTACACCACCTGCAGCATTGGAAATAAAAACAGTTTCTATTCCCAGGAATTTCATCACCCTGATCGGGAAAGCAACATCTTCAGGCGCATATCCTTCATAGTAATGAAACCGGCCCGACATGGCAATGATTGGTTTGTTATCGATGGTACCAAAGATGAGTTTACCATGATGACCTTCTACAGTAGCTATTGGAAAATGCGGAATTTTTTCATAAGGAATTTCATGCTGAACTTTTATTTCCTGTACAAAATTTCCCAGTCCGCTTCCCAAAACAACTCCGGCCTTTGGATGTGCAGTGTTATAAGGCTTTAAGAATTCAGTAGCCTCCGTTAGTTTGTCTATTAATGTCATTGCGGCAAAGATAGCCGTCCCGCATTAATATGGATATTTATAGAAATCACAATATTGCTCATCGCAAATGAGCTTCTGTAATTGTGCATTTTTTAATATGTCTGTATAGTCCATCCATACTCCTTTTGAACTGCCTATATAAACTTTCATTTTTCTGTAAACAAGCCGGATGCCCTGGCTATAATCAACCCACCAGAAAACATGCCCGGTATATAAAGGTTGAATCGGTATCCCATTCAGCTGGTGCCATCCATAAATGGCAACACGGTCCGGACGTGGATCTCTTGAAATATTTCCACTGATGACAACATCCTTTTTTATTCCTGCAATAAGTCCCTTTCTTCCTTTTCTTTGTCCTTCTATGATCAGGTGATGATGATACATAGTTGGTGTACTGTCGCGCAGGGTATACATCGGAACTGGTGCAAGTTTTACAACAGCTGCATGGTAAATGTCGTCTACCATTTTTTTTGTTGGAAGAAAACAGTCAAGACTGTCGGCAATTTTCTGTGCGGCATTTGGTGTGATGTTGATTCGCGCCCAGTTGTTGTCTGTGCCTACAGACAGGTAATCCGGTGCAGTATAAAATACAGCCTTTATTATTTTTCCTGAAACAGAATCCATGGTTTCGACTGTAACAGGAACGAATTTTTTCAGAAACGCTGGCATGTTGCCTGAAAAAATTTCCTTCAATACAAATGAATCGCGTTGCTTCCAGGTGAATGCTGAAGCGGTTTCATAAAAGGAGCTGCCTGTTGTATTGGATATCCTATGTGGAGTATGAATTTTTTTATACGGATGGCAGGATTGAAGGATTATTATAAACAGAAGAATAAACTGTTTCATAAGTGTGTTGCAGTTCCTCCTGGAAGAACATTTTAAAATGTGATATTATGCTATACAGGTAATATAATGCAGAAAGTGTCTGGGATAAATACCTTTTGCATCTTGGATTCTTTGCGTCTTTGCGAGAAACTGTATTTTTGCGCAAATTTTTACCATGAATCTGCACGAGTACCAGGCGAAAGAGTTATTAAAAAAATATGGCGTTCCAGTCCAGGAAGGAATTGCAGTGAATACACCACATGAGGCTGAAGAAGCATACCGCCAGATCAAGACAACGTCCGGTAGTCCGTTTGCTGTAGTGAAAGCGCAGATCCACGCCGGTGGAAGGGGTAAGGGAAAAGTGCGTGAAACCGGCATCAATGGTGTAAAAGTGGTAAAGTCCTTAGATGAAATAACGGAAGTTTCTCAAAAAATCCTGGGTGGTACACTGGTTACTGTTCAAACCGGTGAAGCCGGCAAGGTGGTAAACAAACTGCTGATTGCACAGGACATGTATTACGACGGACCGAGCGACAGGAAAGAATTTTATCTCTCCATATTACTCGACAGGACGAAAGGTGAGAATGTAATCATGTACAGTACCGAAGGCGGAATGGACATTGAAGAAGTAGCGCATAAAACACCAGACAAGATTTTTAAAGAGTGGGTAGCACCTGGCGGTGGCCTGCAGCCTTACCAGGCAAGAAAGATTGCATTTAACCTCGGACTGAAAGGTGATTCATTTAAAAACATGATCAAATTTGTTACGAACCTGTACAATGCATATGTGGGTCTGGATTGTGCTATGCTTGAAATCAATCCTCTTTTCAAAGCTTCAGACGACAAGATTGTTGCAGTGGATTGTAAAATGGGACTTGATGATAATGCACTGATGCGTCATCCGGATCTTGCGAGTCTGAGAGATATTAATGAAGAAGATCCTACTGAAGTGGAAGCAGGAAAGTTCAATCTCAATTTTGTAAAACTTGATGGAAATGTTGGATGCATGGTAAATGGAGCCGGACTTGCAATGGCAACTATGGATATGATCAAACTGAGTGGGGGAGAGCCGGCGAACTTTCTTGATGTTGGTGGTACCGCCAATGCACAAACAGTGGAAGCAGGTTTCAGGATCATTATGAAGGATCCAAAAGTAAAGGCCATCCTTATCAATATTTTCGGAGGTATTGTTCGTTGCGATCGCGTTGCACAGGGTGTGATCGATGCCTATAAAAACATGGGTAATATTAAAATTCCAATTATCGTGCGGCTGCAGGGAACAAATGCTGAAGAAGCAAAAAAACTGATTGATGAAAGCGGATTGAAAGTGCAGTCTGCAATTCAGCTGAGTGAAGCGGCGGAGCTGGTGAATAAGGCGTTGGGAGCATCGTGAACGTCAAACGGCAAACGTGAAATGGCTTATAAATAAATTCGCAAATATAAACGGGACTTCATCAAACCGTTTCACCTTTGACGTTTGAGATTTTACGATACGCCAGCGTCAGAAAATTCGGGATGAGGTGTGCGTAGGTCCACATGATCTTATCGGGATCATTGAGCTGTTCAACCATGCTTTTCCATTTTTCTTCGCCGTGATTTTCGATTACGGTCTTTTTTTTCTCTTCGGTCTGCAGATACATACTCATACCGATAGCATCTGCTTCCGGATGAAATTGTGTACCCACCATATTTTCATTAAACCTGACACCCATCAGCGCCTGTGCATAAGGAACATGCGGACGGTATTTTTCAATGCAAAGAATTTCAGCACCCAGCATTTTTAACCGGTTGAAATCAGGAAGCGTTACCTGGTAGTCGCGGCTGTCAACAACATAGAATGGATCGCGGAGGCCTTCGAAAACCGGATCTTTTTGTCCTTCCAGAGTAACATGCACAGGAAAAACACCAAAGGCGGTGGATTTTCTTTTACTGATATCGCCTACACCATAATGGCGGCAAACGACCTGGAAGGAATGACAGATGAGAAAGATATTTTTCTTGCGGTGTTGTTGCGGATCGATGTTCCATTTTTCTATTAAAGCAAGCCAGTTGAAATACGAAGTTTCCCATTCCGATCCTTCACTTTCCAGTGGACTTCCGGGCCCGCCGCTTGAAATATAAACATCATAAGAAAGGTCTGGCACCTGTTTCTTCAGCCTTACATCAAACTCATCGAAGGTGACGGGTATCGAATGAAATTCACTCCATTCATTTATCAGCTGCCGAATGCAACGCATACCCTGGTTGGGCTGGCCTTCATAGAGATCCAAAATCGCAATCCGTAACATCGGTCAAAAGTAAGAAACATACGAATGCCTTGCAAGTCTGTGAAGTACGTTTAAAAGTGGAAAACATAGGACGCTGTTCGCTATCCGCTTCGCGCTTCGCGACCTTATTGTAAAATTTACTGCATAACCAATTATTGTGAAACTGCAATGCCCCGTTTTGCAGAACACCGCGCAGCAAGTAGCGAGCAGCGCGAAGCTCATGATCCGTGCTTCAATAAAACTACTTTATAATTCCATCACCATGCAGCTGATCATAAATCAGATTTGCAACAAACATATTGCCTTTCGGATTCAGGTGAACACCATCAGTAGTGAGGATGCCCCTGTCTTTATTTTCGGGATTGTTTGATTTGATGTAATCAAACAATGCTTTCCTGTAATCGATAACCTTTAACTGGTTTTGTGCAGCAATGCTTCGTATGATATTCGAATATTTATTCAGATCACCGTCAAGTTCATTTGTGTTGTCGAACTTTTCTCCGATTGCTGCCGGTGTGCAAAGGTATACCGTAATATTTTTTTCTTTCAGCTTACGGATGATGGCATTATAGAACTTTTCAAACTTGTCGGCATCGGTTCCTGTACCCGATGTTCTTTTATGCCATACATCATTCACACCGATCCAGATTACAACCACATCCGGATTTTTAGATAGAACATCATCATCCATTCTAAGATATAGGTCGTACACCTTGTTGCCGCTGATACCAGCACCGAGTAAATCATATCGGCCAGACTGCCCTTTCTTCGAAAGTAACGTATCAAGTTGCCTGATATAACCTCCGGATTTTGCACCCTGCTCAGTAATACTGTCTCCAAAGAATGAAATTCTTTTTTTCTCCTGCCTGTTCATAAATGCTGCTGACAGAAAAGCAATCGTCAAAAAAATATATACTGCTTGTTTCATAATTAATCTTTCTGATAAACTCTTTGTCCGCCTACATACGTACGCAGAACCATGGTACTGAGAATTTCTTTGGGATCAGCCTTCATAAGGTCTTTGTCAAGTATGACAA
>JBJMLW010000411.1:0-2297 GCA_045805105.1 Flavisolibacter sp.
ATTCATTATAATAATCGCGTTGAACTGGTAAACCTGTTTGAAAGCAGTAAAAGGAACATTACTGTGTCTGAGTTGAACAATGCACAGGCTATGATGGAATATCAGTTTACAAAAGCTACCGACCAGGTTTCTTCCCCTGAACGGCCGTTAGTTGCTTATGCTATTGGTAATAATGAGCCTACAGGTCCGGAAGCGTATAGCCTCAATCAAACAATCGATCCTGAACACGCTCCATCTTTTTCAAGCCAGTATTTCAATACAGGAGAAAAAAGCAAATACCAGCTTGGACTTTATAACCTACAGACACAGAAATCCATTCCTGATACTTTTAAAGTACTGATCATTGTTAAGCCAGACAGTACGTTTTCCGATGCAGAGAAGTTGAAGATAGACCAGTATATCATGAGAGGGGGGAAAGTGTTGTGGTTTATTGATAATCTACATGCAGAACCGGATAGCCTGAGTATAAAATCACAGCTAATCGCCTATGAAAGAAATCTTAACCTGCAGGATATACTTTTTACCTATGGTGTCAGGATCAATCCGGATCTGATCATGGATTTGCAGTGTGACTTTCTTCCTTTCGCAGTTGGCGGAAGTGCCGGGCAGCCACAATTTGAATTCCTGCACTGGAATTACTATCCGTTGTTTGAACCGCGTAGCAATCATTCCATAACAAAGAACCTCGGGCTTGTTGCCGGAAGGTTCGTGAATTCAATTGATACAATTGAAGCTGATAACATACGTAAAACATTTCTTCTTCAGAGTTCACCCAATTCCCGTATCCTGAATACACCTGTTTCTATTAGTCCGAATGAAAACAGGAATACTGCCTCTGATGTTTTATTCCGGCAACATGATATTCCTGCAGGTGTTTTACTTGAAGGATCATTTACATCATTATTCAGGGGAAGAGTTACCCAGGCACAGAGAGATTCACTTGCTGATGTGGGTGGATTTCATGACCATTCTCCGGATACTAAAATGATAATAGTTGCCGACGGAGACATTGTACTCAATGACGTTACTTCTAAAGGTCCATTACCAATGGGTATGAATGCATTTACAGTTGGCTCCCAATATGAATACCAGTTTGCCAATCGGGATTTTCTTTTGAACTGCCTTGAATATCTTACTGGTAAATCGAGTATTATGGAAACCAGAAATAAAGAAATTGTACTTAGGATGCTGGATCCGAAAAAAGTTTCAGACGAAAAAACAAAATGGCAGCTTGTAAATATTGTATTGCCCATACTCCTTATTGTCATTTTCGGAATTATCTACCAGCAGGTCCGTCGTTACCGTTACGCCAAATAGGTTGAACATGGTTAATTATCTTTGCCCGCTATGTAAAGCCCAGGAATTATGACGGCAAACGAGGTAGCTTATCTTGTATTTGGAATTGTTTTGCTGATTGCGGTTGTCATCGACCTTGGACTGCTAAGCAGGAAATCAACAGATATCAGCATTAAAAAGGCTTTGTATCAAACATTTTTCTGGGTAACACTTGCTTTTGGTTTTTTTGTTTTTCTCTGGTGGTATGAAGGTCAGACACCCGCGTTGGAATACATCAGTGCATACCTGATGGAATGGAGCCTGAGTATCGATAATATTTTTGTTTTCATTCTCATTTTTACTTTTTTCAAAATCCGTCACGACCATGTTGCACGCGCACTTTTAATCGGAATCCTGATGGCAATTATTTTCAGGATAATTTTCATAACGGTAGGCGTGGCACTCGTTGATAATTTTTATTGGGTACTTTATATTTTTGGTGCCATTCTGGTTATAACAGGAGTAAAGATTTTCGTAACGAAGGGTGATCATCAGTTCGAGCCTGAAAAAAATCCTGTTTATAAATTTCTTAACCGTTTTTTCCCCATCATTCATGAAGACGTTAGCGGTAAACTGGTAGTAAAAAAAGATGGAAAACGTTTTTATACTAATATGTTCGTGGTTGTAATCATGCTGGCAACAACGGATATTGTATTCGCACTTGACAGCATACCAGCGGTATTTGCCATTTCACAGGAAAAACTTGTGATCTACACCAGCAATATTTTTGCAGTACTCGGACTAAGATCGCTTTTCTTTCTGTTGAAAGGGGCGGTTAATAAATTTCAATACCTCCAGCAGGGTATAGCCATCGTACTGATATTTATTGGTTTGAAGATGCTTGTAGAAATGGTGCATATCAAAGTGCCTGTTTATATTTCGCTGATCGTAATTGTAATTTGCCTTGTAGGATCAATGATTTATTCACTCCAGGTGGGAAATCAGAATGACGACTAAACCTA
>JBJMLW010000412.1:0-2991 GCA_045805105.1 Flavisolibacter sp.
CCTTCCCTGAAAGGTAGAAAGGTTCAGACTGCCATTCTTATCAAGAAACCTGGCTTTCTCCAGAAACAGCTGGCCAAGATTTGTACTGATTATGATGATGACCAGTAATATAAATGAACCGCTGATAATGAGAAATTTCCTGATGCTGATATTCATCAGGTAATTCAGGATGATGACAAAAAAAGATGTCAGAATGGTTATACGGTTGCCTGTGAGAATAAGCAGAACCAGTGAAAAGAATGCCAGGAACCTGAACTTATAATTGAAAAAGAATAAAAAAAATGTCAGGTATACAAAAGATGTTGCCGGCGGGCCACCTGATATTGAAACAAGCCTTTGCTTTCCTCCCTCTACTGCAAAAGGTGTATGTGTAACCAGGAAGTAGAAGATTACATTTAAAATGAGGTTTATAAGAAATAATTTTTTGAACATATCCGGCAGATTGATCTCAGGGCTGTAATTCCCGATAAAAAATGCCATTATGATTGTCAGGTAAAAAGAAAAAAAGTAAACCGAATAGTAATCGATGTTCAAAAGGAGGAAAAATGTAAGCGACATTATGGCGGCCAGGAACCAGATATTCTTGAAGATCCTGTTTTTGATTAAGATGATCAGTAGCAGAAACCCCGTTACAAGAAAATTTATGTTCAGTCCGAAGATGTAAATAAAATTAAGCTGTCCCAGGAAAAAAGTAATAAAGAGCAAATAGGTAATTATCTGCCCCTCATTAACTTTATATGTTAACGGATGTGTGACCTGCATGAATAAATTGATCTTGTTTGTCCGTCGCAGATATACCGGTACTAAAATAACTTATACTACATTCCTCAGTTTTTCGGGAATGCCTTTTGCTTTTTTTCAACGATGTTCAGATACCGGTAGAATTTAATAAGCAAAATGATCACAAAAACTGTTATGAGCGCGATTAAGGCATAAAAAACAGCATCTTCATCAAGCTTCGGAACTCTCGTACCTACACTATTAAAATCAGAGTTTACCTGGATAATATCATTTTGCTCAATACGCTTCCTTTTTATATAGCTTAATTCGTCTTTAAGAAGGAGCTCCTTGTCATATAATTCTATTTCCGGTGCACGCTGTGATGACTGTGCCATGAAAATTCCGGCAGGTTCGCTATTAGGTGTGGTGCTCGCGATTTTTTTATTGTAAGCGCCACGCAGGCTGTCAATGCCATTGAGCGAACTTGTTAATATTTCCTCTTCTTTTCTCCAGATTTCTGCATTGGCATCACGGTACTGTTTCAATGAAGGATTTGACCTGATCAGGTTCACCAGGCCTTGCTGAACCTGGGAAAAAATGTCGGGATCCCTGCTGTATAACCTGATAATTTGCTGAGGATAATCGAATTTCGTAAGTCGGTCAACAAAATCCTTGTACTTTATCGTCTTCGACCAGAGTGTGTCAGCGCCATAAATCTCGTTTCGCCGGTATTCTAAAAAATTATCCCTGTATAGTTTCGCTGACTGCAAAGGATCATCAATAGGCCTGATCTTGAACGACATCAGCTTTGCTGCCTGCTCACTGGTTAGTCCAAAAGTTTTTGACAGCGTAGACCTTTGCTTTCCGCTGATCAGCGCATTGAAATAGTCTATTTTCTGATAAAGGAAACGGCTGCTTTCAAAATTTGTTGTGACAACCATTTCGGCATAATACGATGGGCCGCTACTGAACGATTTATATAGTCCAACTGAGAAACCAAGAATTGCACTGAGTGCAAGCCATAAAAAGTTGTTCTTGATTAAAAGGAAAAATGCAATGAGTAGTGTAAAGAGGAATTTGAAAATAGAAACAAAAAAATTACCAATGGAACGGAATATTTTTCCTGCTATTGTAAAAAAAACTCCAAGGTCAACCTCATTTTCCCTTTGCTTTTGCGGTTTTAATTCCTCTTGCATATTGGTTAGTAGTCCAGGTTATTGAATTTGACTCGCAAATGTAGTAAATGATTGATAATGGAAAAATATTAAATACATTCTGTATTAGTACATTCCTGATGCAATATGTTTAAATACTTTTGCGCCATATCCATCTTTCCATAAGAATCGAATTATGCAATTGACTCTCGTAGCCGGTGCACGGCCGAACTTCATGAAAATCGCTCCCATTATCGATGCCATTAATGAATCGAAATCGGAAGGCCATGATCTCGAATTCCGCCTTGTACACACCGGACAGCACTACGATAAAAACATGAGTGAAAGTTTTTTTGAGGAGTTGGGCATTCCTGAACCCGATGTTAACCTCGAATGCGGCGGCGGAACACAGGCGCAGCAGGCAGCCAATATCATGGTGAAATTTGAAAAGGATCTCCTTGAAAACCCATCCGACCTTGTAATTGTTGTAGGTGATGTTACATCCACGCTTGCCTGCTCCATCGTTGCAAAAAAACTTGTCACGCCCGTAGCACATGTGGAAGGTGGCATCAGGTCGGGGGATATGACCATGCCTGAAGAAATCAACCGCCTTGTTACTGATTCCATTACTGATATTTTTTTTACCACCAGCGAAGTGGCTAATCAGAATCTGAAAAATTCTGGTGTTGATGAACAAAGAATTCAGTTTGTTGGCAATACGATGATAGATACCCTTCTGAAAAACATCAATCGTCTGAATCCTCCGGCAGTCTGGAACGAACTTGATTTGCAACGTGGCGAATATCTTGTTGTAACGCTCCATCGCCCTGCCAATGTTGATGACCCGGTTCAGTTGCGTGCACTGGTTGAAGCGCTGATTCATTCATCAAAAGGAATTCCAATACTCTTTCCTGTTCATCCGCGCACTGCAGCCAACCTGAAAAAACTTAAGATCAAAGCAACAAATCTTCATCTCGTACAACCTCTCAGTTATCTCCAATTCAATTTTCTGGTGAAAAATGCAAAAGGAGTGATTACCGATAGCGGCGGCATAACTGAAGAAACAACGGTAATGAATATTCCGTGCATTACACTGCGCACGTCTACTGAAAGGCCC
>JBJMLW010000413.1:0-3159 GCA_045805105.1 Flavisolibacter sp.
TCATGTTCTGGGAACTGTTATACTCGGCCTGGTGTTAGGCATCATTGGCAAAGAACTGCAACTTAAATATGGCAATGCTATTTACGTTGCATCTTCCGTGCTGCTGATTGCATTTGGATTAATTTATTATACAGTGAATCTTCCTCATCACCATCATAGTTCACAAAAAGATGTGGTACAGTATAAGAGAAGCAAGCGAAAATGGATCCTGATTTTTATTGTTATGATGTTTCTTTCTCCATGCCTGGAAGTTGAAAGCCTTTTTTTATCTGCCGGGGCATATGGTATGGGACTCGTTACTATACTGTCATTGATTTATGCCGTAGTAAGTATCAGTGGAATTCTTCTTCTTGTTAACCTTGGGTATAAGGGAATTAATTTGTTGAATGCGAATTTCATTGAGCACAATGAAAAACGCATCAGTGGAATTGTTCTAATCGCTGTTGGTATTATTACATTCTTTCTGCATTAGAATTTAAACTCTCCCTTGCCGCATCAATAGTTTTGTCAAGGTCCTCATATGTCAGTGCATTCGATAAAAACCATGATTCAAAGGCAGACGGTGGCAAATAGATGCCACGCTTCAGCATGGAATGAAAAAACTTATTGAAGAATGCATTATCAGCTGCTGAAGCCGATGCAAAGTCTGTAACAGCATGCCTGCTGAAATGAACACTGATCATACTTCCCATATGATTGATGACAAAAGGTACCCGGGATTCACTAAAAACTTTTTCAAGGCCTTGTTCCAGGTAATCACCTTTTTCTTCCAGTTCCTGGTAAACTTTCGAATTGTTTTTAAGGTAAGAAAGTAAAGTATAACCGGCAACCATTGCTATTGGATTCCCACTGAGGGTACCTGCCTGGTAAACATTTCCTAACGGAGAAATGTGCTTCATGATGTCAAGTTTTCCTCCAAAGGCGCCAACAGGCATACCTGCCCCAATAACTTTTCCATAGGTAACCAGGTCTGCATCTATTTTCAAACGTTGCTGTGCACCACCTTCAGCAAGACGGAATCCTGTCATCACTTCATCGAAGATGAGGAGGATACCTTCATCATTACATAATTTACGCAATCCTTCGAGGTATCCTTTACCAGGAAGAATGCAACCCATATTTCCTGCAACAGGTTCAATAATAATGGCTGCAATTTCGCGGCGGTGTTGTTGTACAAGTAAGTTCACTGCATCTAAATCATTATAAGGCGCAGTAAGTGTGTCTGCTGCAACACCGGCAGTAACGCCAGGAACAGTTTGTATGTTGAAAGTTGCAACACCGCTGCCTGCCTTAACTAAAAAGCTGTCTGCATGTCCATGATAACAGCCTTCCAGTTTTATAACTTTGTTCCTTGCCGTATACCCGCGTGCAAGCCGGAGTGCACTCATGCATGCTTCTGTTCCTGAGCTGACCATCCTGATGAGATCAACATTCGGAACCATGCTTTTGATGAGTTCAGCCATTTCAATTTCCAGAAGTGTAGGCGCACCAAATGATGTGGAATCCATAACCTTCTTCTTTACTGCTTCCACAACAGGCTCAAAGGCATGTCCCATGATCATCGGTCCCCATGAATTGATATAATCTATGTACTGGTTTCCATCAGCATCATACAGATAAGCGCCCTTTGCCCTTTCTATAAAGATGGGTGTTCCACCAACACTTTTAAATGCCCGCACTGGTGAATTCACCCCGCCAGGTATACTGGCCTGTGCTCTCTCAAATAATTCCTGGCTTCTTGTAATCTTCATACTTTTTATTCATTTACTCTGTGTAACCTGTGTCATAGTGGCTGCATGGTTAATGCAGTAGTTTCACCGCATCTTTAGCAAAATAACTTGCAATCAGGTCAGCGCCAGCTCTTTTCATGGAAGTTAGCGTTTCAAGTATTGCTTTATTTTCATCAACCCATCCCATCCTTGCAGCTGCCTTGATCATTGCATATTCTCCACTGATGTTGTAACAGCTCACAGGTACATCAACACTGTTTTTAACTTCCCGGATAATATCCAGAAATGATAATGCAGGTTTTACCATAACAATATCTGCCCCTTCGTCAACATCCATTACCGCTTCCTTCACTGCTTCAATACGATTGGAGTAATCCATCTGGTATGTTTTTTTGTCGCCGAAGCCCGGCGCAGAATCAAGTGCATCACGGAATGGCCCATAAAAACAGGAAGCATATTTTGCACTGTAAGCCATTATTCCGGTACGTGTAAAACCGTTTGCTTCAAGCGCCTGCCTGATGGCTCCGATCCTTCCATCCATCATATCACTTGGTGCAACAAAATCAGCTCCGGCCTTTGCATGGCTCACACTCATTTGGGCCAATACTTCCACAGTAGGATCATTTACTATTTCACCATCTTCAACAATGCCATCATGTCCAAAAGATGAAAAAGGATCGAGAGCTACATCTGTCATCACAACCATTTCAGGTAATGCATTCTTTATGGCTCGGATGCTCCGTTGCATAAGTCCATCCGGGTTCAGTGCTTCCGTTCCCTTATTATCTTTTACTTCATCTTTTGCTTTAACGAAAAGGAGAACCGATTTCAATCCCATATTCCACAACTCCCTTACTTCCTTTACGGTAAGGTCTAGACTTCTCCTGTAATACTTCGGCATCGCAGCAATTTCTGTCTGTACACCGTCTCCTTCATCAATAAAAAGCGGAACGATGAAATCGTTCGGCGTAAGGTTTGTTTCTCCTACCAGACTACGAATTGAAGGAGATTTACGAAGTATCCTGTTTCTTCTTTGCATCATCATATTTTAAGTTTTAATTGCCACAAAGGCACTAAGGCACAAAGTCTTTGTGCGCCTTTGTGTCTTAGCGCTTTTGTGGCAGATTTTCAAACCCATTCACGCGGATATAAACACGCGTGTAATAATTTTTCCTCTTCAGTTCCCGGATCGGGTTGATAATTGTATTCAAATCTCACGGTAGGTGGAAGACTCATCAGGATACTTTCTGTTCTTCCCTGCGTTTTCAATCCGAATAACGTTCCGCGATCATGAACAAGGTTGAACTCAACATATCTTCCCCTGCGTATTTCCTGCCAGTGTTTGTTTCCTTCTGAAAACGGAGTGTTTTTTCGTCTTTCAACGATGGGAATATAAGCAGGGATGAATGCATTTCCACAAGCCTTTCCA
>JBJMLW010000414.1:0-4477 GCA_045805105.1 Flavisolibacter sp.
CCATATTGGAAACATGAATGAAAGTAAACTTTGAATATTTTTCATTGCCAATGTGAAAGAGGCTGGTATCAACAACATTTGGCAAAATAACATCTGCTCTTTTATTCATTGTTTCCTCTATGCGTGTTGCCAGGTACTGGCTTACAGAAATAAAAGCACCGGATTCGTTATAAATTTTTCTGAGCAATTTCCTATATGCGGGATTTTTTATTTCACTGTCATAGATACCCCAGTGTTCTGAAAGAATAAATGGAAGATGATATTTATTTTTAACCCATATCCCTATCAGTCCTGCCTTCCAGGGAATATGTACATGAACACAATCCGGAAAACCGTTTTTTGAAATATAGGCGTCAACTGCATTCGTAAAAGCCTTCTTCCATGTTTTGAACTGTTTCCACTTTCGGAATGGCCCAGTTCTATTTCTGAAATATATTAGTTGCTCTGTTAGTCCGGTAACATAATTCCATTCTTCTTCCATTTCACGTTCAGAAACAATTGACTTTACGAAAATTACATGGATATCATTTTTAATAGCCGCTGCCCTTGCATGCCTCTGGATAAAATCCCCGTCAAATCTGTCACTACGGTTAGGATACCAGCTAACGAGCCATAGAATTTTTTTCCGTATCATGTAGATACGTTTTTACGGTTAGCTTCTGCGATCAGTGTATCCTCATCCCAACCTGTGTCAACAAACCCCTGGTATGAATTATCCTGCTGAATAACCTTTTCAAGTTCTTCAATCCGTTGCTTTATTGTTGTAATGTATTCATCGGTATCTTTTATCGCTGATAGTTTTTTCAGGTTGGCTTCATCAATTTTCAGAAAAGTCCGCGCAGCCCTTTGTGCAGTATATGTTCTATAACCAAGAAATTTCATGGCATCCACACCAACACGAAGGGCAGTATCAACTGTTTCCCTGTAAACATGTAACATACCTGCATTCATCTGTGCATACGCATCATACCTGTTTTCTGCTCTGACTAGCATACGCAGATTGGGAAAATGTTTTTTGATTGTTTCAATCATCTCGAGTCGTTTTTCATTTGGTTCAATTGTAATGATGATCAGTTTCGCACGTGCTGCCCCTGCAGCCTGTAGCATTTCATGTCTGGATGCATCACCATAATACACTTTGAATCCCATCTTCCTGAGAAGCTCCACTCTTTCTGAGTTGTTATCAAGTACCGTTGTACCAATATTGTGAGCACGAAGGAATCTTCCGGTTGTATTTCCAAAGTGCCCGAATCCTGCAATGATCACTGGATTATCTTCGCCAATTACATCTCCTTTAATATCTTCAGGAGGCTGGCTTTTAAATTTTTTACTGAAAATTTTATCATTTATGAGAAGTAGTAATGGAGTAAAAGCCATGCTTAGTGCAACAACAGCGATCATGATACCTGTTACTTCTTTTGGAAGAATTCCTTTCTGAAGTGAAAATGAAAACAGCACAAATGCAAATTCTCCAACCTGGCTAAGCGCCAGTGAGAATAAAATGTTTTGTTGGGTCTGCAAACGGAAGATCCTGCCAAGTAGCATTAACACCAAACATTTTAATAACATTAAGCCTGCCACCAATCCAAATATGATTAATGGTTTTTCAACAATGAGAATAAAATCTATCGATGCTCCTACAGCTATAAAGAAAAGTCCGAGCAGTAAGCCCTTAAAAGGATCAATATCACTTTCAAGTTCATGTTTGTATTCACTATTTGCAAGAACAACTCCCGCCAGGAATGTACCAAGTGCCGGACTCAATCCTACCTGTACCATCAACATTGCAATTCCAATTACAAGAAGAAGTGCTGTTGCTGTAAAGATTTCCCTGAGCCTTGTTGCTGCTACAATCCGGAAAAGCGGCCTTACAAGAAATCTTCCTGCCAGAATAATTGCTGCAACAGATCCCAGGATTATTATTCCCTGTAGCCATGCTGGAAGTCCGTGAACAAGGTTTGAATTCTCTGCGGCTGAAGTTTTTTGTTCCGGTGCTGTAGCAAGAAGAGGGAAAAGTGCAAGCATAGGTATTACCGCAATATCCTGAAACAATAAAACGGAAAAAGAACTCTGTCCGGCAGATGTTTTCATCAATCCTTTTTCATCCAGCGATTGCAAAACAATGGCCGTTGAAGAAAGTGAAAGAATGAGGCCCAGAGCCAGTGACTGTTGCCATGCTAATCCGAAAATGACGGCTATATTACTAAAAACGATTGCTGTTATAATTACCTGTAGTGCACCCATGCCGATTATGGTTTTTCTCAGTCTCCATAAAAGTTCAGGTTCGAGTTCAAGACCTATAATAAACAACATCATCACCACACCAAACTCTGCAAAGTGCATGATATCTTCTCCCTCCTGCCCTACAAAACCTAATGCTGCAGGTCCAATAATAATTCCGGCAAGCAGATAACCCAAAACAGAACCCAGGCCCAGCCGTTTTGCAAGCGGTACGATAATTACAGCTGCGGCGAGGTACACGATGGCCTGGAAATAAAAAGAATGTTGATCCATGGGTGACTTTATATAAGTTCCGGGAAAGAAACAAGATCATTAAGGTGAAAAACATTTTGCATTGCTTCATTATCCAACCTCTCTGTTGTAATTGAAAGCAGCAACTGTTCGTACTGCTCTGCAAATGTTTCAATTTCTTCCTTTTTCAATTTGTGCGTATCATGAATAACAAAAGATGGCAGGTATTCCATTTTGCACAACCTGGCTGTCTGTTCAAAAGGAGCCAGCAAATCGCGTATTGAATACCTGTTTCGACCTTTTGTAGAATATGCAGTTGAACTTCCGCCTGTGGAGATGGCATTAAAGATTTTTTTTCCCATCAGAAAATTACCTTCCGGACCATAAGCCCAGTTATGTTCCAGCACAAGGTCCATCCACTGTTTGATAATGGCAGGTGCGCTATACCAATAAAATGGATGTTGCCAGATAATGATATTATATTCAAGTAGTAACTTCTGTTCTTTTTTCACATCTATATCAAAATCCGGATATAATTCATAAAGGTCATGAACATGCACATCCTGAATATTTTTTACTCTGCGGATCAAACGGTTATGTACACGCGATTTTTCCAGTGCAGGATGTGCAAAAAGTATCAGAACTTTTGACATACAGTGAGATTATCTGGCAATTTAAATTAAAATCAGCAGTAGGTACTGTAACATCACGCCGGTCGTATCTGTATGAATTCCTTACGATTGATATAGTAGAGGAACAAAAAATAAATTACCGGGGCCATGCTCAGAAGCTGCAGGAGGATCATTCCGGAAGTAGATCCCATGGCATAAAGGAGGGCAATCATGATCAGTCCTACAATGAGTTGTTCATCCTCAATAACACAAACGATTTTAAAAAAGTGTGTTCGTTTTGGTGAATAGGTAAGCTCAAGCGGTTTGGTAATATGAAATCCATCCGTTACAACGACTCTTGATGGATTCGTAGGCATGTCTATGACGATAGGCCTGTTTTTAACGAGGGAATAAATGTAATGTCCGTTAACAACCACACGCACCTTGAGAAATCGAAGGAGCAGTTGGTTTTTCTGAAGGACAACAATATGATATTTCTGAGCAGGCTTTATTTTTTCAACGCTTTGATAATACTAATAAAATCATTTCCTACCAGGGATGCTCCACCAACGAGTCCACCATCAACGTCTGGAGATGCAAAAATTTCCTGAGCATTGGAAGACTTAACGCTACCGCCATATAAAACCGGGATTTCAGATGCAATCTGATCTCCATACTTCCCCGCCAGTACAGAACGTAAATGCCGGTGCATTTCTTGTGCCTGTTCGGTTGTAGCAGTTTTACCGGTTCCTATGGCCCAAACAGGTTCATAAGCAATGATGATATTTTTTATTTTCTCATCAGAAAGGTGAAAAAGTGATTCTACCAGTTGTTGTTGCACATGGGCATTCTGATTACCCTCTTCCCGGATGCGCAGTGATTCGCCACAACAGAATATGGGTGTTATATTCAATTGAAGGCACAGGTTTACTTTTTCAGCAAGCATTTTATTTGTTTCGAAAAAGTATTCCCTTCTTTCACTATGCCCGACAATGCAGTAATTAATGTGAATTGATCGAAGCATTTCTGCAGATACTTCACCTGTAAAAGCACCACTTGCCTTATCGCTGCAGTTCTGTGCTGCAACATAAAAGCCACTTTCTTCAGCCACCTCACTATTAGCCATAATGAGATACGGAAAGGGTACTGCAAAAATTACTTTTTGAAAAGGTGCCAGTTCAATATTCTCCTGTAATATTTCGTCCAGAAGCTTTTCGGCATTCTGATATGTAAGGTTCATTTTCCAGTTCGCAGCAGCAATTTGTTGACGCATGATGGTTTTTTCTATGGCTAAGAATGTGCGGTAAATTGGATTAGCATGAGTTCAAATACATCACCCATCCAGGATCCTGTTAATAGTGATCAAAGATATGTTTCAAAATCACTTTTTCACC
>JBJMLW010000415.1:0-6138 GCA_045805105.1 Flavisolibacter sp.
AATTGATATACATCTTATGATCGTAAAAGATGGTATCAACAACAAGTGGTTGCTGTATATCAATCTGCATGTAGTCTGATCGCTGTCCTTCAAGAACACGGTATTGAATTGTTGATTTCCCGCTTATGGTACGCTGGTTGTAATCAGGTGTAATGTCAATGTCATAATGTAAAACATCCCACCATGCACGGTCAGGTCCTATACTTCCTCTCAAAGTATCCTGTATAGTAAAATTTTTTTTCCTGGGTTGTGCGTGAACAAATGTAAATCCCGGTAACAAAAGCCCAATAATTATTATAATTCTTTTCATGGTATGGCGTTAAACTTCCGAAAATACTTGTCTAATTTAGACTGCTTTTCTTCAACTCATGCGCCAACGGAATAAAATCCTGTTTTCTACACTGTTAATATTATTCCTGTATTCCTGTTACAGCAGTGAAAAGGATCGTGGTAATATCTTTCATTACAACGAACAGACCGGCATTGCATCACTCGATCCTGCTTTTGCAAAGAATCAATCAGTGATGTGGGCCATTCACCAGTTATACAATACCCTGGTTGAAGTGGACAGTAATCTCAACATTATTCCTTCTCTTGCCAGAACATGGACAATTTCACCTGACAAAACAACCTATACTTTTTCCCTTCGATCCGATGTAGTTTTTCACGATGATGCCTGTTTTCCGCAAGGAAAGGGAAGATTTATGACCGCGAAAGATGTGGTATATAGTTTCAATCGCATCATTGATAAGCAGACGGCAAGTCCCGGTTCGTGGATTTTCAATAATAAAGTTGACAGTGTTCAACCGTTTACAGCATTAAATGATTCTACATTTCAATTAAAGCTACTCAGGCCATATCAGCCGATCCTGGGAATTCTTTCCATGCAATACTGCTCTGTTGTTCCCGAAGAAGCGGTGAAAAAATATGGTAATGATTTCCGCAGGCATGCAGTTGGTACAGGACCTTTTCATTTTGTTGATTGGGAAGAAGGGCAGGCCCTGATCATGAAAAAACATCCCGGGTATTTTGAAAAAGACCAGCAAGGAAACCGGCTGCCTTACCTCGATGGAATTAAAGTAACTTTTTTTGATAGCAGGGCAACTGAATTTCTATTATTCCGTCAGACAAGGCTGGATTTTATTAATGATATAGATGCATCTTTTAAAGATGAAGTGCTTACAAAAAGAGGCGTTCTCAGAAGCAACTGGCAAAATAAAATACAGTTGCAAACACATCCCTATCTCAATATCGAATACTTCGGGATCCTTGTTGATAATACAAACAGATTATTAAAAAATTCCCCCCTTGCTCAAAAGAAAGTACGCCAGGCTATCAATTATGGATTCGACAGGCAGAAGATGGTTTTGTACCTGCGCAATTCATTAGGCATACCTGCACAGGCAGGGTTTGTTCCGGCAGGACTTCCATCTTTTGATTCCGTTCGGGTGAAAGGTTATAATTACCAGCCTGATCTTGCCAGAAAATTATTAAAGGAGGCAGGATATAATTCAAACGACAAGCCTGTAATGCTGCAAACCATTCCTATTTATGCGGAGATCGCCAGTTATGTAGCCAGGCAGCTCGAAGAAATAGGGATGAGGATCCAGGTGGATGTTGTTCAGAAGTCATACCTGCTCGAGCTCACCTCCAATTCAAATTCTCCTTTTTTCCGTGGAAGCTGGATTGCCGATTACCCGGATGCAGAAAATTACCTGTCGGTTTTTTATTCTAAAAATCCGGCACCTCCAAACTATACGCGTTATAAAAATCCCCGCTTTGATGAACTGTTTGAAAAAGCCATCCGCGAAACCAATGACAGCATCCGTTATAATCTGTATCGGGAGGCAGACCAGGTAATGATTGATGATGCACCCGTGGTGCCACTATGGTATGATGAAGTAGTTCATCTTGTGCAGCCGAATATTTCAGGATTTCCGGCAAATGCACTGAATTTACTTGAGCTGCGAAGGGTTAGAAAGAATTAACCGACAGATCAATACATAATGTTCAATATTCAATGATCAATAAACAAGTATGTTCGATCATAAGCTGGGAAAGAATTAAAATACTCATTTTTCACCGCAGCTTGCATATCAATAATTCAATAACAGATCCTTTTTAGAATGTTGTTCAATCTGCCATGTCAATCAAAACTGATATAGTTCTTTGATTGCTGATCATTGACCATGGAAAACCTGTTTCATAAAATCATTTTGAGGATCATTGAAGAGAAAATTTTCGAATATCCACTTTTGTCAGACCAAAAAATGAATCTCCGGACAAAACTTGAATATTGATCATTGAGCATTGGTTATTGAAAATTTTTCCATTAACGAATCAACTACTCTACGTATCAAATACTCAACACTTAAAATGCTTTCTTCGGTTGTTGTCCCGATTTCAGAACCGGTAATTTATAATTATCCAGTACACTCTTCTCTGCAATCATCTTTTCAATGTCCGTTATCGACCTTGGAGAAAATGCAGAAAGAAGTTCATACCCGTTCTGTGTGATAAGCGCGTCATCTTCTATGCGCACACTTATACCCCACCATTTTTTATCACATGGGCTATCATTCGGTATATAGATGCCAGGCTCAATGGTGATCACCATATCTTTTTTCAGAATCTGTGATACGCCTTTGTCGTGAACATCCAGTCCGATGTGATGGGAGAGACCATGCGGATAATATTTGGTGACGTCTTTTTTGTCTTTAATAATGCCAAGGCCCAACAGGCCATTTGCAATGACTTCCCTGGCTGCATTTCCTGCCTCCGACCAGCGTGCACCATCTTTCAGTAATTTAAAGGCTGCTTCCTGTGCATCATATACCAGCTGGTAGATGGCTCTTTCTTCAGGAGAAAATTTTCCATCTGCAGGAATTGTACGGGTTACATCCGCTGTATAACCATGGTATTCTGCACCAACATCCATCAGAATGAGATCCTTTCCCACATGGGTTTTTGTATTTTCCATATAATGGAGTATGCATCCGTTTTCCCCTGCACCTACAATTGAACCATAACCCACACCTTCCGCACCATATCTTTTATGAATGTATTCCTGAAGGCCCTGTATTTCCAGCTCCGACATATCCGCGCGAACAGCCTTCATTACTTCATTGTGTGCGAGACATGAAATTTCAACAGCCTTCCTGATAAGGTCCATTTCTTCCGGTGTCTTCACTTCCCGAAGTGTTCCGGTAATTTGCCTGAACAGGGAAGTGCTGTATTTTCTTTTTCCGAGTTCTTCCCGAAAAGAAACCATGCCTGCAGAATCTTTTACATCCATGAATTTTGTTATCATGGTGTTACTGGCATACTTCGGGTTGGACCGGATCCTGTTCTTTATACCTTCCTGGTATTGCGTAAAACGCATCCATGATTCGTTATTACCTACCTGGTCAAAATAATTATTCAATGCCGCATCATAATCTTCAGAGATCCCGGCCTTGCTTTTAAAAGTTGACATCAGCCGGAATAAACTTCCCGGATCACTTCCCCGAACTACATCATCCGGCAGGTTATCAAAAATGATCTTATCGAATTTTGAAAAATCAATGTCCTGTGAAGCGAAATCTTCACCATTGAAGACTGTTGTGATTCCCAATTTTGATTTCACACCTTCTGTTCCCATTCTTCTGCCTGTCCACCTTTCAGCATCCGCATTTCTTTTCTGAACAAAAAATATTTCATTGACAGGATTTCCTTTAAATGTTTGTGATTCTTTAAAAAGAAAAAGAACAGCATGCGGTTCTTTGTATCCGGTGAAATAATACAGGTCAGGATTCTGGTGATAGAAATATTCTACATCATTGGAGAAAGTTCGTGTTGGTGCCGCAAATACCACCATAACAGAATTGGCAGGCATCAGTTGCCGCGCTGCATCTCTTCTTGATTTATGAAAATCAGGGGACAGGTAATCCGTTGGCAGATCCTGTTGTGCATGAAGGATAAAACTCAACAGCAGCAAAAAGGAAAATGCTGCTGCTTTATAAAAGAGCATTGGACGCATATGAATGATTTGGTCGTTAAATTAAATCATTCAAGGCAAACCAATGCCCTGTGTATGATCAGCGGGTCAGATCAGTCTTCGTCTTCCTCGTAATACGACTCTTCATTATTATTGTAATGCTTCTCCCAAACCTCCACCATCTCATCACTGAGGCATTCCAGTATATCATGAAGCTTGTCGTTTTTTCGCTTCCAAGAGGTAAGCTGTTCGTCGAGATATTTAATGATAAACATACAGTGGTCCGACTCCACTGTTGCTTTGATTAATTCAATGGGTCCATTCGCTTCTTCCTGAACCAGGTAATAACATCCGGTCTCAAGTAATCCATACGAATACATATACGTCTCCTTTTTAGGTATTAATTTAAATTCCTTCGGGTTAGTACGCCAACAGGTTGTAAGTAGAATTAATGGGTAGTGCGAGCAGTGTTCTGATAAAGCACCAAACTGTTTAATGCCTTAGTATGAACCAAAATTAGGGTTTTTAATATCACAAAATCAAGATTATTGAAATTTTTTAAAATAGTTTATATTTAATTGAAAAACAATTAGTTATAATAGAATAAATTTAAATTATTCATCCCTGTAAAACTAACTTATTTAGCAAATTAACGGTATTTTTTTTATATATTTGCGACCTGTTGCACGAAATAATTATTTCATTTTCAACATCATTAGTTTACTGGATGCATCACGGACAGTTATGCATCAGTTAGCATCAATAGATTAATTTTACCCAAATCGTTCAGCATCATCCTATGGCAGAAACTAAAAAGCAGCTCTTCGAATACACGGAAGAGAGTATAAAAAGTTTAGACTGGAAAGAACACATTAGGCTTAGGCCAGGTATGTACATTGGAAAACTTGGTGATGGTTCAAGTCCGGATGATGGCATTTATGTTCTCGTTAAAGAAGTCATCGACAATTGCATTGATGAATATACAATGGGTTATGGCAAAACCATTGAAGTTACTATCGATAATAAAATGGTGATGATCCGTGACTATGGTCGTGGAATTCCATTGGGGAAAGTGGTGGATGTTGTAAGCAAAATTAACACAGGTGCGAAGTACGACAGCAAGGTGTTTCAAAAAAGTGTAGGCCTGAATGGCGTGGGAACAAAAGCAGTGAATGCATTGAGTTCATGGTTCAAGGTATCATCTTTCAGAGATGGCAGAATGAAAGAAGCCGAATTTGAAAGAGGTGTTCTGATCAAGGATTCAAAGGAAACAAAGGCCAGCGATGACAATGGAACCCTGGTAAGTTTCATTCCTGACGAAACGGTTTTCAAACATTTTCATTTTCTTCCGGAATACCTGGAAAAGCAGATCTGGAATTATTGTTTTCTCAACGCAGGCCTGCGCATATTGTATAATGGAAAATCATTTATCAGCCGCAATGGTCTGCTTGACCTTCTTACACGTGAAACCAATGCGGATACCAATCCGGATTCAATCCGTTATCCGATCATTCACCTGAAAGGAGAAGACATTGAAGTGGCCATCACGCATAATAATGATTATGGTGAAGACTATCATTCTTTTGTTAACGGCCAGCATACCACCCAGGGGGGTACACACCAGGCAGCGTTCCGGGAAGCGTATGTGCGTGTGATCCGGGATTTTTTCAAAAAGGATTTTGAAGCATCCGATATCAGGCAAAGTATTGTAGCTGCCATTTCTGTGCGCGTGGTGGAACCTGTTTTTGAATCGCAAACGAAAACAAAACTCGGTTCGATCAACATTGAAGATGGTGGTCCAAGCATGCGCCAGTTTATCCTGGATTTTCTTTCGAAGGAACTCGACAATTACCTGCATAAGCATCCGATGGTTGCAGATGCAATCAAAAAAAGGATTGAGCAGAGTGAGAGGGAAAGAAAGGACCTTGCCGGTATCAAGAAATTAGCGAATGAAAGGGCAAAGAAGGCCAATCTTCACAATAAGAAGCTTCGGGATTGTCGGGTGCATTTCAACGATGAGCCACCATCAAAAGGGAAACAGGAATATTTTTCTACACAGAAAGAAACTACCGTATTTATTACGGAAGGAGATTCTGCGAGTGGATCTATAACAAAGGCCAGGAATGTTGAAACCCAGGCTGTTTTCAGTTTGCGCGGAAAGC
>JBJMLW010000416.1:0-3809 GCA_045805105.1 Flavisolibacter sp.
AACTTTCAGATCATTTGTATTAACGATCCTGATCTGTGGATTTTGAGCATTGGCTGCAGCTGAAAGCATTTCACCCACCCTTATATTCAATTGATCCACTACACCCGAAACCGGTGCCTTTACTGTCATCAATGAAACCTGTCGCTGTAAAACATCAATCTGCTTCTGAAGACTTTCAACCTGCGTTTTTGCATTGAGTACGGTTTGATACGCACCGATCCCCTGGTCAAATAAATTCTTTGTACGACGATAAGTGTCTTCAGCTGCAGAAAGCTGCACACGAAGCGGTTCAATATTCTGGCGTATCAACTGGTCATCGAGTTTGGCAATCACCTGTCCCCTGGAAACAGATTGTCCCTGAGTAATGTATAATGTTGTAACCACGCCTCCCTGCCCATTAGGTGGCGCTACATAAGAAATATTCTGAGCATCAACCTTTCCCTGGATCTCGATGTAGTGTGTAAATGCAGAAGTGCCAACCGCAGTTACAGCAATCAGTTTCGCATTAGCATTAGCCGCTGTTGTATCCAGTTTCGCGATTTCTGTTTCCAGCTTTGAAATTTTTGCATTGAGATCCTTCTGCTGTTCCTTTAGCTTTACCAGTTCCGCCTTTTTATCATTCAACGCTGCATTCTTATCCTTTTTCCCGGAACCGCACGAGGCCATTAAAAAAGCCAGAACAATGATTCCAAAAAATTTACTTTTCATTTCAATTATTTTATAGTTGGGATGTGGTTTCATTTATTGCAGTTTACCTGTAGCCTGTAAAAAATTAATCTTGGCATTAATGGCATCGTAAAGCGCAAGAATGTAATTGTTCTGAGCCGTCTGTAAATCGTTCTGAGCGGAAGTTGTTTCTGTGTTCGATCCAATTCCATTCTGAAATTTCAATCGGGTCTGGTCATATACTTCCTGTGCGAGGTCCATGTTTCTTTTCTGATTATCGAGTGTTGCAAGTGCATTGTTGTAATTATTTACTGCGGATCTTACTTCCACATCAATGTTCTGCCGCAGCATATCCATTTCATTCACTGTCTTGTGCAGTTCCAGTGTGGCTTTCTGTATCCTCGCTGCGCGTGCAAATCCATCGAAAATCGGTACGTTGATGCTAACCCCAATCAGTGAACTTGGATTCCATGGCCCGCCGAAACCGAATTTGTCGGACTGACGGATATAATTATAATTTCCATTGAGTGCAACTGTAGGTATACGTGTGAGTTTATACCGCCTGATGTTATATTCATTCAATTGCCTGCCCAGTTCTGCATACTGGTAATCTTTCCTGTCGGTATAATGATAAGTAGACGGATCAACAGGACTTCTCCTCACATCTTCTTCCGTGATGCTTTCCGTAAGTACAAGTGTATCCTGCAGGGGCATCCCCATCAGGAATTTGAGTGACAGGTAGCCGTTTTCAATGGTGTTCAGAACCTTCTGTTTTTCAGTTCTGAGGTTGGATACCTGAACCTCTAACCGGTTGATATCAAGTTTTTCACTGAATCCCTGTTCGTACATTTTCCTCGTGTCGCTCAGGAATTTTTCTACTGTGGTAATATTCGCATCAAGAATATTCAGCTGGTTCTTGCTCGCCGATAACAGGTAGTAGTTTTTATATACATTGGTAATAATTCCTTCCTCTGTTACTTCTGCAGCTTTTCTTGACCAGTTTATTGCAGTACTGCGTGCCTGCAATCCAACAAATACCTGTCCGTCGAATAAAAGCTGCTGCAGGTTTATGCCGATATTATTCTGGAATTTTGATCCAAACTGCGCATTGATAAATCCAAATTCGGAGGGAATAGTAATCGGTGTACCGCTTCCATTCAATACGCCTTCCTTTTCAAGCACACCATAAGTTCCCGCTGCAATGAAATTGGGAAAACGTTGCGTGGCTACATTCGGGAAATAATTGAGACCTACACTTCCGTTTACCTGTGGAAATGCAGCAGCGGTAACTTCACGATTGGTTTGCTCCTGTATCTGGATATCAATCAGGGCATTCTTTACCTGGTTATTATTTTTACGCGCAAATGCCACAGCGTCCTTTGCTGTCATTTCATATCGTTTCTGGGCACTTGCCGCAAATGACAGTGCGAAAACCATCAGCACCAAACCAGTAAGTTTTCTTGTCATAGAATTATTTTTTTAATCTTTGATTTTTATATTTCTGGATCAGTTTTTCACCCTTCGAAGTAGCAAGTCCGTAAAGAAAATGTTCAAGGAGCTGCTGTTCTATATAAACCATGTTGCTTTTACTTGAAGGAAATACATCCGGGTTGAATGAAAGCAGAATGCTGTGAAGCCGGTAACGGGTAATGACATCTGTATCAATTTCACTTCGGTATAATTCCTCTTTAATGCCTCTCTCCAGGTTGGACTTTATCAGTTTGTAAAGGAAATTATTCCTGAATTCTTCAAACTTCCGGTAGGCAGAGGGATGATACTTCTGCATATCAAAAAGCACGGAAGGATTCATTGTTCTCAGTAACTCCTCGGTCATGTCGAATGAAACAAACACTTCATGAATGGCATTTTCTCCCAGTTTGCTGCATTCAATGCATTGCGATTTGTTGGAAGTGAGAACATTATCAAAAACTTCGTTTACCAGTTCATCCTTATCCGAGTAGTACTGGTACAATGTTTTTTTTGACATGCCCAGCTGGGCGGCTATATCGTCCATTGATACAGAACGGATTCCATACCGGTTAAACAACTCGTTCGACTTCACTAAAATGCGTTCCTTCGGATCCATAATGGGCGGCAAAACTATGGAAACTTTTTTCGTTACCAAAGTTTCCGTGAAATATTTTTATAAATCTTCATTTTCCGGGGATGAGCGGGATGTTAACTTTGTCCAATGACCGATGCACCATCTTCAAAATCAGAAGGTTTTAAATTCAGTAAGCTGTTTCAGTATTTTTTGCAGGGCCTGCTGGTTATTGCACCAATAGTGATAACTGTTTATGCTGTATACTGGGTTGTTTCATCCATTGACAGCCTGCTTCCCATTTTTACAGAGAAGGACCGCCAGGGAAATATTTATATCCGCAATTATGGGTTGGGATTTGTAATCATCATCGTCACTATTTGCCTGATAGGCTATCTCAGTTCATTCTTTATCAAGAACAGGCTATTCAACCTGTTCGACAGCCTGATGACTAAAACACCCGGGATCCGTTTCATTTATACTACGGTTAAAGATTTTTTTGAAGCATTTGCAGGAGAAAAGAAAAAATTCAATAAGCCCGTTCTCGCCAATATTGATGATAATGATGTATGGCGTGTAGGGTTCATTACACAGGAAGAAGCCACTGAATTTGGTTTTAGTGATTATGTAGCTGTGTACATACCTATGTCGTATTCCATTGCTGGTAATGTGTATCTGCTTCCGCCGAGTCGTGTGCGTCATATTACAGACGTTAATGCAACAGATGCAATGAAGTTTGCATTAAGCGGAGGTGTTACGAATATTGAAGAGGAGAAGGTTTAATTACAATTTCTCTTTTAACTTTTTTCTTTCCTTCACTTTGTGATTTTCTACAATGGCTATTACATGAATTTATAATAGATTTTATTTTTCATTTAGTGTAAGATTTCTTTCCACTTTTTTTCCCGCCTTCGCTTCGCTACGGACGGGCAGGGTTGAAAAAAAGTAGATGAAAAAATTCCGATTTCCATGTGTGGTTAGGGATCCTTTACAGGTAGTTAGTTTTCCTTTCCACCTTTTCTCTTGAAAGAAAAGGTGGAGCCCAAAGTTCAAGGCGATCCGATGCGTGACAGTGTTTTAGATCGAAGTCTCTGCTAACGGA
>JBJMLW010000417.1:0-2040 GCA_045805105.1 Flavisolibacter sp.
CTTGTGGAATGAAAATATCAGGCACTTTTTTATCTCCTTCCGAAACAAAGAATGCAAAGCCCTTATTCATTTGAAGCTTACCAACAAATTCAAGCTGCTTGCGCTCCAGCACGTCTATAACGGTGCCCTGCATACGCTTGCCGCCCTTCTTATCAGGATTTACTTCCACTTTTACGGTATCACCATGAAGCGCTGTATTAAAATCATTTGGCCGCACGAGGATGTCTGTTTCCAGTCCGGGCACCACAACAAAACCCATCCCCGACCTGGTCACTTCAATTACTCCTTTATACTCATCAAAATTCCGCTGTCTTTTCTTACCGGTTTTCTTTTCGTTTTTCCTTCCCATTTTACGATGGTTGTTTAAAGTTTTTAATGAATTGAATTACTTCATCATTAAACTCGTTCTCCTGGTGAAACAGGAATTTATGTTCAATCGGAACAATATAAAAAGGCATGCCATCAATCACCTGCCTGAACTTGAGGAGACGCATCGCGTCTTTCTCTGTTGTAAGCAGTATTTTTTTTTCGGCCTGTATGCCATCGAAGCGCTTTTTTATATCCCTCCAGTCGTCAATTGAAAAAATATGATGATCATTGTAATGCATCATGTAATAAGTGTGGATCCTTTCTTCAAGATAACTTTTTAATGGCCGTGGGTTGGCAATGCCTGTAACCAGCAACACTTCTGTTTTATCATCGATAAACCTGAATTCATTTCGTGTAACATGGTAGGCAGTGCCATATGAGATACAGGTAAAAAAAACTTTCTGGCGTTCGCCAGGATTAATTTCTTTGATGATTGACTGCCGTTCATGCTCAGACAGGTCGCCTCTGCATTTGGTGACTACAATGATTTGTGCACGCTTGTAAGAGGTTCTCACATCGCGGAGGTCACCCGTTGGCAAAAAAAAATCTCTCGTAAAAAGATTCGAATATTCAGTCAGCAGGATATTCATTCCTGCCTGGATGGCCCTGTGCTGAAATGCATCATCCAGGATGATCACCTCTGTTTGCGGCCGGTCGTGAAGCAGCTGCGGAATGGCAACGATGCGCTCTTCTCCCACTGCTACGGGAACATCAGGAAATTTCTTATGAAACTGCATCGGCTCGTCGCCAATATCAATGGCAGTAGTATCGTCTGAAGCCAGCGCATAGCCCTTTGTTTTTCTCTTGTATCCACGGCTCAGGGTAGCCACATTAAACTGGTTTTTTAGACGCAGTACAAGGTATTCTACCATTGGTGATTTTCCAGTGCCGCCAACTGAAAGGTTTCCAACACAGATGAGGGGCAATCCAAACGTTGTTGACTTCAAAATATTTTTATCATACAACCAGTTGCGGATAAGAATAATTATCCAGAACAAAATAGCGAACGGTAATAGCAAGACCCGGAAAGATTTCAAAAACCAGTTAGAAAACATAAGCCCTTTGCGGTGTAATACAAAAGTCTAAAGGTACGTCAAATTCACTGGCGTCATCAATGGAATCAAGTGGCTCGAAATACGAAAAACCAATTTTAATGCAATCTTCTCGACAGCCTTTCAGGTACCTGTCGTAAAAACCTTTGCCATACCCTACCCTGTTTCCCTGCAGGTCAAATGCAAGCATGGGCACAATCACGATGTCGAGACTGAGGGGAGCTGCAATGGCACTATCAAGTGGTTCAGGAATGTTGTACTCATTTGCCTCGAAGATGCTGTCCGCTGAACAAACGACCGCTTCCATGCTAAGATCCTTAAGATTTGTTCTTGGATAACAGATCTGCAGGTTGGGGTTTTTGAAATGCAGGTAATCGGTAATGAGAAAGGTATTCACCTCGTTGTTCTGTTCGATAGGGTAAAAGCTCAGAACATGCTCCGAGAACGGAAGGTGAAGGGACTGGAACCAGATGAGCAGCAGGTCATCCCATTTCATTTTGTCAGTAGAGGAAACAGTATCTCTTTTATCTCTGAAATATGCGCGTGCATCTTTCTTAAGCATATTCACAATATTGAAGCGGCAGGTGGAAAAATCTGGTCATTATTCTTCCTTTTCGGC
>JBJMLW010000418.1:0-7680 GCA_045805105.1 Flavisolibacter sp.
AGAAGAAGATGCTTAAAATTGAAAAGCGTTTTAAAGAAATGATAATCGCACACATAATGAACACAATCAGGTACTCTGTAACTGCGTGTCTCAGTTCCTTTGTGGTTCAAAACTTAAATCACGCGCACAGCTTTGCCGCTTGCCATTGCTTCCTTCGCATACTTCAGATGATCAGATGCTACAATTACAAGTTCAATGCTATCATCTGAAGCTATGGAGCTAACATCATTTACAATTTCGGAATGAGGGAATTGCGATTGCACGGATTGTGGCATCAACTGTTCTCCGAAAAAAAGTTTTTTGAGATGAAATTTTTCATCATTCATTCTCGAAGCAGTAAAAAATTCTTCTGAAAGCTGGCAGCCTATAACTGCAATGTTTTTAATTGAGTTCATGGTTTATTATTAATTAAGGTTCGAATTAACAGGTTGTTTGAGATATCCAACCATTATGGCAACAGTAATTCCAATGAGTGCAATGATTGTGAAAGAAATCCGCAGGCTGAAAAACCCTGCAACGATTCCAATCAACGGCGGTCCGATAAGAAATCCAAGAAAACCAATGCTTGATACGGCTGCAAGTGCCATACCCGCACTGATGGTTTTTGATTTGCCTGCTTCGCTGTATACAAGGGGAACTACGCTGGATACACCAAAACCTACAATAAGAAATCCTGCAATAGCAGAAGCTGTATAAGGAAAGATGACTGAAATTAATAGTCCTGTTGCTATCAGTATTCCACTTGTACGGATAGTTGTGGTAAAACCTTTTTTACCTACAACCCAGTCTGCAAGAAACCGGCCGGTTGCCATTGTACACATGAATGCAGTGTAGCCTGCACCAACCCAGTTGATATCGGCATGAACAACTTTCTGAAAATAAATTCCACTCCAGTCAAACATCGCGCCTTCACATAACATGCAGCAGAATGCAATAAATCCAAGCTTTATCAGGGACTTATCAGGTTTTACAAAAAGTTTTTGCTGTTCTGTTTTTCTTTCTTCTGAAGGAAGGAGGTAATGAAAGCTTGCAGCAACGCCACACAGAATGAATGCCATAATCATAAGAAAGTGATTCAACGGAATCACTTCCCTGCCAATCATAAAGGCACCAATACCTGCAGCAGTAAAACCTGCCATACTCCAGATTCCATGAAATGAAGCCATGATGTTCCGGCTGTATACTGATTCAACACCTACAGCCTGTGTATTGATGGCAATGTTGGCGATGTTCCCGGCCATACCAAAGAATACAAGTGCAGGAATTAAAATAGAAATGGATTTGGATAATCCTATAACAACAAGAAAGATGCTATATAAAAGAATGGCGTTCGCTCCAATTTTTTTGCTGCCATGACGTGTGACCAGCCATCCCGCTAGCGGAAGTCCAATGAGTGATCCAACAGGTAAGGCAAACAAAACTCCGCCAAGCGCAGCGTCAGTAAGCTCAAGAGATTGCTGTATGCTTGGAATTCGTGATGCCCAGCTGGCAAAACATATTCCCTGGAGAAAGAACAGGATGCTTACAGCAATGCGATAAACCCTTTTATTTTCTGTCAATGTGAGTGATACGTTTGGCATAATCTGCGTTTAACAGGATCCCTGTCATACCGCAAGCAACAAATGGTTAATGTGTACTTTGTACACAAATATAGGGCCATTCCTTGATAATCGAAAATTAATAGAGAATAAAGATGATTCAGGTCAATGGAAGGTGAACACTGAGAGAATGAGTCACGGGTTGCACGGAGTAATGGTTAAGGTGCGAAACAAGCGTTTCCGCTTTGCGGGGCTAAGAGATAAATGAGAAAAAGAGTATTGTATTTTTTCATTAATCTCCTTTTTCTCTTAGCAATGTGTTTATTTGTCTTTCACTGTGGTACTCTGCGTCACGTATCTCCGTGATTCAGCTATTTTCCGGTATCCAAACCGAAACTGATCCGGCAGTACAGAAAAATTTTCCCCATCCATTATCATCAATCGTTACTTTATCGGGATGCTTCCCAAGCAGATCCTTAAAAGTTTTACCTGCATATTTCTTCCCGATTTCCATTACCTTTTCTCCTGTATCACCATTACTCAATACGACGGCGCAACCATTATGTTCATTATCACCTTCTCTTGTCCACCCGATACAATTCGAATGATCAAAATAATCCCTTTGAATACCAAATGCATGGTTTTTTCTTGCCATTAGCAGGCCTTCCAGTTCCATTACTTTATTCAGAAAAATTTCATATTCCTGTCCGTCATTACCCTTATCCTTATACGAGGTTCCATATAAATCCGGATAAAAAATGCACGGATAACCTTCCTGTCGCAAAAGAATTAGAGCATATGCAATGGCTTTGAACCAGTGTTCAACCGGAGCTTCGAGTGACTGCAGCGGTTGTGTATCGTGATTGTCAACAACTGTTACAGATTTCAATGGCATTGTCTTCGTAAGGGTTTCATCAAAGATGGTTCGCATGTCGTAATCATTCCCTGACTTTGAAGCCATGTGCAGGTTATGGTGAAGTGAAGAATCAAAGAGGCTCATATTTCCTTCTGTTGCTTCGATATACTTTACAAGAAGATGAAGAAACCCGGGAGCCCAGTATTCTCCTACTGCAAAAATTTCTTTTCCTGTTTCCATACGGAGTTTAACGAGCCATTCATTGTATAGTTTGGGAGAAATATGTTTCACAGCATCCAGTCTTACACCATCGAAGGGTATAATGTTATGAAGCCATTTTGACCAGTATATGAGTTCTTCACGTACCGCAGGATTCCGGAACTCAATATCATTGAACATGAGATAATCATAATTTCCTTTTTCATCATCAATCATTTCCTCCCAGTCATCACCCCATACATTCAGGATATTGAAAATGGCTTTTTCTCCGGTGGCATGATTATAATCTACACCACTGAAACACTGGTGTGTCCATATAAAGTTTGAATATTTTTCTTTTCTGCCAGGGAAGTTGAATAGCGTGAATGCTTCAATCTCCATTGGTTCAGAAATGAATTTGGTTCTGTCTTCCGGATCAACTTTTACAGCCATCATTTTTTCAACTTCATCACCACCGCCCTTGTGATTAACCACAACATCGATGATCACCTGGATGCCTGCAGTGTGTAATGCGTTTGTTGCTTCTTCCAATTCTTTCCTGGTACCGTACTTGGTCCTGACCGTTCCCTTCTGGTCAAATTCACCGAGGTCGTAAAGGTCATAAACATCGTAACCCACGCTGTAGCCACCTGCAGCAGCTTTATAAGGAGGTGGCAACCATAGTGCTGTTATTCCAAGTTCCGCCAGGTAAGTTGCTTGTTCTTTCACCTGTTTCCACAAATTTCCATCTGCCGGTAAATACCAGTGGAAATACTGCATCATGGTTCCGTTTTGCATAAAAATGATTGATGGTAACTCCTACGAATATACACGAACCCTGTGTTGAAGCGATAAGTACTGAAGAATGGATCTTTGCGTCCTTCTGCACACTTCATTACTCTTTCCGGATCTGCAATAGTGCTATTCACCAAGTCTTTGTAACTTAACAAAGCAAAACTACACTGTGAGGTACCTCCTTTCTGCAGCTATTTGCATTACCACCCTGTGGAATGCAAAACCGGTTACAACCGCCGTAATAAAATTCAATACGGTCTCCGACACTTCTGTACCGGAAAACGGCACCGGGCTTTTTGAAAATGATTCATTATTTGAGTTCAGGCTGTCAGGTAATATCCGCGATCTTTTTGCAGACAGAAGTGATGATGCAATATATCATCCGCTGATATTGACATATCAGAAAAATGATACTGTGATTTCAATTGACCTTAAAGTAAAGACAAGGGGAAATTTCAGACGTGATAAAGTAAACTGTACCTATCCACCGGTTTTATTAAACTTCCAGCGTAAGGTTGCAAAGCCTTCTCTTTTCCAGAATATGGATAAACTCAAACTGGTTTGTCCGTGTAAAAGTGAAACATATATTGTACGTGAATACCTGGTTTACCGCTTATACAATCTTCTTTCACCACAAAGTTTCAGGGCAAGACTGGTACGGGTAACATTTGATGACGTTCCCAGGAAAAGAGAACTGACTATGATGGGTATTCTTCTCGAAGAAGATGAACAGATGGCAAAAAGAAATCAGACAGTGCTGGTGCACACTAAAAATTTACATGGACAGAATATTGAAAGCACATCCTTTCTGAGAATGGCAATGTTTCAATACATGATCGGAAATACTGATTGGTCAACAGAATATTTTCATAATACCAGAATGATTGCAAGAGATTCTTTATCCATGCCATCTGTTGTGCCATACGATTTTGATCATGCAGGTATTGTGAATACACCATATGCCCATCCTGCAGATGAACTCGGACTTTCTTCAACCCGGGAAAGAAGATACAGGGGCTATTGCCTGACAGATCTGAAAAGACTGGATGTTCAGATTGCAGATTTTAACAGGCTGAAAAATGATTTTTATAATGTGTATTATAAATGTACTTTCCTTGACAGCAAATATGTAAGTTCTACCATTCAGTTTCTTGACCAGTTTTATGGAACGATCAATAACCCTGAAAAAGTAAAATCTGAATTTGGCTATCCCTGTAAAAAAGGGGTACCGAATATTATCATCAAAGGAATTGGAAAATAATGATCATTGAGGTTTATACCTGATCGCTTTCCGGATTGCCTGGCGGAAAGAATTTTTGAATTTTCGAATGGCTGCTACACGATTTTTTACAGTAAGGTGTTTGTTCTGCACCAGTTTGTATTCATTGTCGTGTATGTTCTTTAATTCTGCCAGCAAGGTTTCTGTTTTTACTGATTGCTGGTATTGACGAAGGATCGTGAGCATATCAAAAAACAGCACTTCAATCTGGATCAGTGATGTTTCCGTGCAAGGTATCAAAGCAAGCCTTGTATGTACATCAAGTAACTTTTCTTCATCTTCAATGCTCATCTTTGAATCGAAGCCTTCTTCCGGGTTGATCTTATGGTTCATATTCCAGACTAAAGATACGTTATGTTAATTCCATTGAATCAGATTGAACGAAGACACAGTAGTACACTTATTCACTCTGTTACAGTGTGTCGAAGCTCCTCCGTGGTTCAAGCTTGCAACTACTTTAATACAGAATCATCATCTTCCTCTACCATTTCCATTCCCGGTACTTTTCGCAACAGTTGCAACAACCTGTCCATTTTCAGGTGAAGCTTCATCACTTCTGTTTGTGCTTTAAGGTTTACCTGCGACTCTATCACATTTCTGATGCGGTCATTCTTCGCCTGTCTACGCTGGCTGCTGAGAATGAGTACAGTGAAGAGGAAAGATGTGAGGGTGAAAATAAATCCCAGAATAAAAAATGTTGGCGGCCGGTCAATGAAGCTAACTTCTTCATGAAAATAAATTCTATACAAATACACCTGGATAATGATCCAGACAATTATGAAGACAGTGCAAAGCGTTAAAAAATAACCGCTTGTTACAACATGGGCCAACCGGTCTATGATACGACCGAAACGGGTGGTTTCTTCCGGCTCATCATTCAGGTTATTGATCCCGCGCATGCGGAATGTATTTGCCCGCAACCGTTTTGCTAAAACTCCAAGTAATTTCATGGAGATCGTTGGATGTTTATCAAGAAACCGGTAAAATGTTGTGCGGTCAAGCGTGTACAAAATTGTTTCGGTTGTAGCACGTGCGGTTCCGGTATGTGGACCACCATCGATGAGTGACAGTTCGCCAAAAAAATCCCCGCTTTTCAGGATAGCCATTGTAACATCCTTGCCTTTCTCATCTGTATAGCTGATGGTGACCTGTCCGCTTTCAATAATAAACAACGTATCTCCGAATTCATCCATCCAGAAAATCGGTTTCTGCGGATCAACAACATTTCTTTTTACATACCCGGCAAGTTCGTCTATATCAGTTTCGTCCAACTCAAAAAAAAGTGGGATCTTTTTTAAAAAGTCCTTATTCATGAACAACATTTATGGTGGATACCTCATTAAATTTAAATCTTTTGTATTTAACCAGAGAGACACGTAGTTAGAGAGTTTCACGGATTACTTTAGCTCCCTCCCTCTGCGGCTGCTTCCGTGGTTAATCTTGCTTACCTTGCGCCGATGAAAAGATATTGGCGATGGTTGAGGTTGAAAGGAAAGTGGTTGTTTGATTTGCTTGTAAATAATAAGATTCGTCTAAGTATTCTGCAGGCAATGCCATTCTGGGTGGCTTCGTTACTTACCGGACTGGTGGCTGTTGGTTTTACCAGGTTATTCGGTTTATCGGAAAGTCTGTTACAGTCTGTTTTACACTGGCACTACTGGATGATTTTTATCATGGGGCCAATATGTTTTTTCCTTGCATGGCTGGTAGTATTCGTTTTTGCACCGAATGCAAAAGGAAGCGGCATCCCACAGGTAATGGCTGCTATTGACCTGGCTACGCCAAAATATGAATACCTGATCGGCAAACTGTTAAGTTTCCGGATCATGGTTGTAAAAATTATTTCGAGTCTTTTAATGGTTCTTGGCGGAGGTGCCATCGGAAGGGAAGGCCCGACAATCCAGATAGCTGGTTCCATTTTCCGGATGGTGAATAAATGGACGCCATCTACGTGGCCGAAATTATCGAGACAAAGTTTCATTCTTACTGGTGCCGCCGCCGGACTCGCCGCTGCATTTAACACACCACTTGGTGGGGTTGTATTTGCCATGGAAGAATTGGCAAAGATTCACATCAGGCATTTCAGAACCGCTCTTTTTTCTGCAGTGATTATTTCCGGATTAACTGCGCAGGCAATCCTTGGACCTTATCTCTATCTCGGGTATCCTAATGTTGCGGGTTTACATTTTTCTGCATTCCTTGGAGTAACGGTCACTGCTATTATCGCAGGCATTCTTGGAAGCATAATGTGTAAGCTCATCATATTGGTGATGAAAAGAAAAAAAAATTTTACAACCACATCAATTATGATGTACCTGTTCGTTGCAGGATTGGTAATGGCAGGCATAGCATATTTTTTTACACCCGAAATACTTGGTTCGGGGAAAGCACTGATGAACGGTTTTCTTTTTTCCGACAATAAAGAAAGCACTCCATCCACTGTATTGGTAAGAATGCTTGGGTCAATCATTTGTTTTAACACCGGTGCTGCGGGTGGCATATTCGCTCCGGCATTAGCCGCAGGTGCTTCAGTAGGATCATTTATTTCAGGTGCATTTAACATGAGCGGATCTGGTGCCAACATTATTATTTTAAGCGGGATGGTTGGCTTTCTTACAGGCGTAACACGAACGCCATTTACTTCTTCAATTCTTGTTTTGGAAATGACAGACCGCCACAGCGTAATCTTTCACCTCATGCTTGCCGGTCTCATATCAAACATGGCTGCTCTGTTGATCGATAAACATTCGCTGTATGAACAGTTGAAGAAATCATATGTTGAAGACACTATTGCCAGTGGGAATGGTGAGTTAAATGCTGGGTAGGGGATACTGGTTTCCGGGTATTGACTTTGTCCGCCGTTGCGATGCGAAGGAGGGATAATTGCAACTGGTTAGTGTCGGCCCGCTTGGCTGCCGGCTCGCGAAGTGAACGGGTATTTTTAATTGTTCTGCCACCACTCATGTCCTCACTACTGGTTATTGGAAGAATAATTACTGCTACTTACATCGAAG
>JBJMLW010000419.1:0-7348 GCA_045805105.1 Flavisolibacter sp.
TACATACCTGATAATGTACTGAATAAATTCCTCTGCAAGATTAGCATTGTCTTCAAGGTCATAGAAGGCCATCTCTGGTTCTATCATCCAGAATTCTGCAAGATGCCTGGCCGTATTTGAATTTTCAGCCCTGAATGTCGGGCCGAATGTATAAATATCCCCAAAGGCAGTTGCACCAAGTTCTCCTTCCAGCTGTCCGCTCACAGTAAGATTGGTCTGACGTCCGAAAAAATCTTCACTGAAATCTATTGTGCCGTCATCTTTTCTTGGTGGATGATCAAATGGAAGTGTGCTAACCCTGAACATTTCTCCAGCACCCTCTGCATCGCTGGCTGTTATGATAGGAGTGTGGAGGTACACGAAACCGCGGTTATTAAAAAACTGGTGAACGGCAAATGCAAGCGCATGCCGAACCCTGAACACAGATCCGAATGTATTCGTTCTGAAACGGAGGTGTGCAATTTCCCTCAGGAACTCCAGGCTATGTTTCTTTGGTTGTAATGGATATTTTTCCGCATCACTATCACCAAGTATAATAACCTCGTCTGCCTTTACTTCAGCTTTTTGCCCTTTGCCCAGGGATGGCATCAGTTTTCCCTTTATTTTTAAAGACGCACTTGTAGTAATTCGCTTCAAAATTTCTTCATCAAATTTTCCAAGTTCAAGAACAACCTGCACATTATTATTGGTAGAACCGTCGTTGAGGGCTACAAACTGGTTGTTGCGAAAAGTGCGCACCCATCCCATTACCATTACTTCCTGACCCTGAGGATCGAGAGAAAGTAATTCCTTAACTTTTATGCGGTTGCTGAACATATCTGATTTTCTTTCTTGTAAAGGCGGCAAAGATAATAGATGCATTGCCCGTGCAAACATGTACTTTAATTACAGCCGCAACCGTGTTGTAATAAATGAGAAAATCCTCCCCTGCAGGTTCGATCGAAAAATTCCGAACGCATTTATTGCCTGTATTTTATGGTGATAAAAATTTTTGATTTTCTCATTTTAGCTGTATACTTGCAGCGGAAACCGTTGAGAGCTCATACCTTAATTACTCACAACACCGGTATTTTTCTTTTCCAATCGTAAACAAATCAAACACTTAAGGGCTGGTTTATCCGCTATAGTACCAAAAACAATCGTTTCTTATGTACGATATCTTGCAGTTGAATGACATGCTTGTTCCGGAGTTGCTGGACATTGCAGAAGATCTTAAAATTGATAATCCCAAAAAACTCGACAAGCAAGGGCTGATATACAAAATCCTGGACAAACAAGCAGTTATGGCAAGTGAACAAAAAGGCGGTCCGTCTCATGGACCAAAACGTAAGCGTATCGTAAAGGCATCAACAGCGAATTCAACTGAAGAAGCAATTGTTGAAGAACCTATTTCAGAAGTAAAAAAACAATTGAAAAAGACGGCTCAGCCGAAAAAGGACGACAAGCCAAAAAGAGGTCGAAAAAGAGAGGATAACAGGGAAGACAGTGAAGAGCAGGAAGAAACCATTCAACAAACCATTCCTGAACAACAGGTCAATTCGGCACAGAGCAATAATATTAATAATAATGAAGGAGTGCAGGAAGGTCAGGGCTCCACAGATGAGGTACTCCAGCCAGACAGGGGAGCACAGGTAAATAAATTTTATCCTCAACGTCGTGAACAGACTTTTAATATTGAGTTTGATGGAATCATACTTGCTGAAGGTGTTCTTGAAATGATGCCGGACGGTTATGGTTTCCTTCGGTCATCTGATTACAACTATCTCTCATCACCGGATGATATATACGTTTCACCTTCACAAATAAAACTTTTTGGATTAAAAACTGGTGATACAGTTTATGGTTCAGTAAGGCCTCCTAAAGAAGGTGAAAAATATTTCGCTTTACTTAAGGTGGAAACAATCAATGGAAAAAGTCCTGAAGAAGTTCGCGATCGTGTACCATTCGATTATCTGACTCCACTTTTCCCACATGAAAAATTAAATCTTTTTACAAGTCCAACTGATTACTCCACCCGTATCATGGACCTTTTCACTCCTATTGGAAAAGGACAGCGCGGGCTGATTGTTTCACAACCGAAGACGGGTAAGACCATGCTTCTGAAAGCAGTAGCGAATGCCATTGCAGCCAATCATTCTGAATGTTACCTGATGATTGTTCTTGTTGATGAGCGCCCCGAAGAGGTAACTGATATGGAACGCAGCGTAAACGCTGAAGTCATTGCATCAACTTTTGATGAGCCTGCCGAAAAACATGTAAAGGTTTCTACAGTTGCACTGCAAAAAGCCAAGCGGCTGGTAGAGTGCGGACATGATGTGGTAATTCTGCTTGATTCCATTACACGTCTTGCGCGTGCACATAATACAGTTGCGCCTGCTTCCGGTAAAGTTCTTTCAGGTGGAGTTGAAGCCAATGCCATGCAGAAACCAAAACAGTTTTTTGGTGCCGCACGCAAAATTGAAAATGGCGGATCACTTACGATCCTCGCTACAGCCCTGATTGATACCGGATCAAAAATGGATGAAGTGATTTTTGAAGAATTCAAAGGTACTGGTAACATGGAGCTACAACTCGACAGGCGTCTTGCGAATAAACGCGTTTTCCCTGCAATTGATCTGGTATCCTCTTCAACACGTCGTGATGACCTGTTACTGGAAAGAGATGTTTTACAGCGGATGAATCTGCTTCGTGTATACCTCAACGATATGAATGCCGAGGAAGCTATGTCAGACCTTTTAAGAAGAATGAGAGGCACTAAAAGCAATGAAGAATTTCTTGCTTCCATGAATGGGTAAAATCACTCCACAATTTGCTCCGGTCTCATTTTTGTACAGTTAGGATGGACAAAAAACTCTAAAAAATGAAAAAGAACAAATTGGTTAGTCTTTTGATGGCAGGAGTAGCCTTCGGTTTTGTTGCATGTAATAATAGCAGTGATACTGCAGCAACAGATGCAGATTCTGTTAACACAGCCAGCACTGGCGATACTTCAAACATGACTAACACTGCTAACAATGCTAACACTTCAACAAATGATTATTCAGCTTTTGCTGATACTGTTGAAAAAAACAGTCAGGCCGGTTATTATGTAAATGCACGTACAGGAAAAAAACAAAGACTTAAAGTTGACCGCACCACAGGAGGTGTCACAGATGAACAGACAGGTGAACCTGTATGGCGTTATGTTGATACCCGCAACTGGTGGGTATATGGCCTTGATGACAAAGACTGGATGTGGGATACTGTTGGACATGCAAAAATGGACAACAATAAGATCATGTATGAAGGTGATAATGGAACCTGGTCAAATTATGATGCACAATGGAAGGCTTCAGATGAAAATCTAAAGAAAACCTGGAAAACAAGAATCGGTGATACAAAGATCAAAGTTGACAAATCCGGTGATGTAAAAGTGAAAGACAAAACAGGTACTGTAAAATATGAAGCAGACGATAATAAAGTAAAATCAGACAGTTCACATAAATAATGTTATAAATCTTAAAAAAGTCCCGCAGTGCGGGACTTTTTTATTTCCTGCCAACTGATACATTTGTATCGTGGGTATACAACGTTTGTCTATCAGGAATTTCCTTGAGCAATCAGCAAATCATCTTTTGCTTGATGTAAGATCTCCATCCGAATTTAATCATGCTCATATCCCTGGAGCATACTCCTTTCCTCTTTTTACTGATGAAGAACGCAAAGTTGTTGGGACAACTTACAAGCAACAGGGAAGGCAACAGGCAATCAAGACAGGCCTCGACTATTTTTCACCGAAAATGAAAAGGATGGTCGAAGAAATTGAAACTAAAATTGATGAAGGAAAGGAAACTGCCGATGAAGGAAGCCGGCAGAGATCAGGAACTGTTTTTATTTATTGCTGGAGGGGAGGAATGAGAAGTGCTGCCATAGCATGGCTTCTGAATCTTTATGGATTCAGGGTTTTCGTGCTGACGGGTGGTTATAAAACATTTCGTAATGAAGTGCTTCATACTTTTCAGGAACCTTATTTTTTCAGAATACTTGGTGGTTATACAGGTTCCGGTAAAACCGAAGTATTGCAGCAGTTGGAAAAAAACGGGGAGCAGATTATTGATCTTGAAACAATTGCCTGTCACAGGGGTTCTGCATTTGGTAGTTTTAATATGCCACCACAACCAACCCAGGAAATGTTTGAAAACCTTCTTGCAAAACAACTCCGGGGAAAAGCGATATCAAATCCTGACGGAGAGCCGGTTTCATCAAACAGCATTCCTCACTCAGTGATCTGGCTTGAAGATGAAAGTCAGCGGATTGGCAATCTTAATATTCCCAATGGCATTTGGCAGCAAATGAGACAGTCATCAATTATTTTCCTGGAAATTCCTTTTAATCAGCGATTAGAGTATATTGTTAATCTATATGGCTTGTGTGATAAAGAAAAGCTTTTAGAAGCGGTGCATCGGATTGCGAAAAGACTGGGTCCTTTGGAAACCAGAAATACAATTGAATTTCTGCAACAGGACAACAAAAAAGAAGCCTTCGCCATTTTGTTGCATTATTACGATAAGCTATATTTAAAGGCGTTACATAACCGGCAAAACCTTCCCGACCTGTTAACAAGGGTTGGATGTCAAACGGTAAATGAACAAAACGCAAACCTGATATCCAAACATCACTCGGTATGAAAAACTTGTTTTTGACTGTTATTGTCCTGGCTTCACTTTCCGCCGCAGGACAAAAAATTGGCGGCTTTTACTCCGGCACATTATATAATGATTCAACAAAAATGGTTCAGAAATACGAACTGGCCCTAAGTGAATATAAAGGGAAAATTTCCGGTTATTCGTATGTGACATTTGTTGTGAATGATACATTTTATTACGGCATTCGTAAAATAAAAGCAAATATCGTTGGCGACTCACTGGTTGTGGCGGATGATAAAATGATCATCAATAATTTTCCACAGGCTCCTGCCAAACGTGTTGGACGCGTACTTACCATTCCACTCAATGGGCAGGATAGTGTCGTAGTTCTTAATGGCACATGGAAAACTAACCAGACAAAAGTTTATTATTCTGTTCCTGGTTCTATCCAGATTAACAAATCTTCTGATAGCTCCCATTCACCTCTCATCAACCACCTGAAAGAGTTGAACATCATTCCATCAACGCCATATCAAAATACAGATCCGGTAGCTGAATTGAGAGAAAAAGAAAAGGCTAATGAAAAATTAAGACTGGAAACAGAGAGAAAAATTAAAGAAGAAAGAAAGAAATCTGAAGCATATGCAAAGCAGCGTGAGAAAGATGAGGTAATCAGACTGAAAACCGAAGAGAAAGAAAAAGAACAGGCTGCGGAGAAAGCAAGAGCTGAACTGGCTGCCATCAATAAGCAAAATACAGAAGAGAGGAAGAAACTTGAGGCAGAACAGAAAAAAAGAATGGATGAAGAAGCCAGGCTGCGCAGAAAAGAAGACGATGATAGAAAAAAATTACTTGCAGAAGAAAAGAAAAAACTTGAAGCTGAAGAAAAACTCCGTATTGAAGCAGAGGCTAAAATACATGATGAACGAATAAAGGCAGAACAGGAACAACGAAAACTCGAAGCAGCCTTAGCTAATAACCCGGTAAAAATACCTTACGAACAAAGAGCTAATAAAACTCAGCAGGTTGTGGAGATCTCAGGGGCTGATAGTCTTGTTTTCGCATTCTATGATAATGGTGTTGTAGATGGCGATTCCATTTCAGTTTACCTGAATGGCAAACCCGTTATATCCAATATTCGTTTGACTACAACCGCTACAAAACGTACCGTTAATATCAGCGGGCAGGATGAAATGACTTTGTTGCTTGTTGCAGAGAACATGGGTACCATTCCGCCGAATACCGGTTTGATTACCATCAGAGACGGTGAAGATCTTTACCAGGTAAACTTCAGTGCAGACCTGCATACGAATGCAACCATCACGATCAGAAGAAAGAAAAAATAATATTTCTAAACATTCTGCTGTTACGCCAATGGAAGTTTTATGTCAGGCAAAGCAAATCCTTAGTTGTTTGCTTGTACCGTAGTGCAGAGGACCACTTCTCAATAAATGTTCATCTGAAAAAATTTTGACTCCCCTGAAGAGGGAAATATATGGATACAAATTTCATTTGGGAGCTTTTGCAGCAAATGCTTTTCATGAGAACCTTCAATTGAAAATCTTTACATTAATCCGCACCTGATGTTTTTATCTTTGGCAAATGCAGGATGAAATCAGACTGACACAATTTTCAAAAGGCGGTGGTTGTGGATGTAAAATTGCACCAGGTGTTCTTCAACAGATGCTTCAAACAAAAGAACATGCATCATTCAATGCCTTGCTTGTGGGAAATGAAAGTAATGATGACGCAGCCGTTTTTCAGGTAGATGACACGAGAGCTATTATTTCAACAGCAGATTTTTTTTTGCCAATCGTTGATGATGCTGCCGATTTTGGAAAAATCGCTGCAGCCAATGCTATCAGCGATGTATATGCTATGGGTGGTGAACCTATGATGGCTGTTGCCATTCTTGGATGGCCAATAGATAAAATCCCTGTTGAAATAGCAACAAAAGTTCTCGAAGGTGCCAGGTCTGTTTGCGCACAGGCTCGTATTCCACTGGCAGGCGGACATACAATAGATTCTGCTGACCCAATTTTTGGTTTGGCTGTTACAGGTTCAGTGCTGTTAAGTAATCTTAAAAAAAATAATACTGCAAAGGAAGGAGATCATGTTTTTTTGACGAAACCTTTGGGTGCGGGTGTTCTTTCCACAGCATTAAAAAGAGGGATGCTCATTCCCGAACATTATAACATTCTTCTTCAACAGATGACCACTTTGAATGATATAGGTGTTGCACTCGGAAAAATTGATGGTGTTCATGCGATGACGGATGTAACCGGTTTTGGTTTGTTGGGACATCTGATTGAAATGGCTGATGGAAGCAATTTATCCGCTGAATTAAGTTATTCCTCGATAAAAAAAATAGAAGGACTGGATAATTACCTCCAGCAAAGGACCATACCTGACGCAACTTTTCGTAACTGGAATAGCTACAGTAAAAAAGTTCAGTTTGAAAAAGGAGTAAATGTAATGGAAGCTTTTAATGTTTTACCTGATCCCCAGACAAACGGTGGCTTGCTGGTTTCTGTAAGCGAAAAAGGCATGGATGAAGTTGTGCGATTATTCACACAAATGAGGTTTGACGCTTATGTACAACCTGTAGCGCGTTTTATAAAGGCAGGGGAGAAGTCTGTTGTTGTAAAACCATGATCAGTCAGTTGCGAGCCGTTTAGTGAAACGTTTTCCTTTATAAGCTTTATATCCAAGGCTTTCATAAA
>JBJMLW010000420.1:0-3704 GCA_045805105.1 Flavisolibacter sp.
CATCCGCGAACTGGAAACATTCAGCAGTGTGTCTGTTGATGATGACCAGGCGATCGTTTCCATTGTGGGACATGAAATTGCAGCACACCCGGATACACTAAAAAAGATCTTCGATAGTTTAAGCAATATTGATGTGAGAATGGTATCATACGGCGGCAGTGTGCATAATATTTCAATTCTTGTTGCAGCAGGTAAAAAGAAACAGGTATTGCAACAACTGAACAGCGGACTCTTTGGACTGTGATGAGGTAATAACTAATCTTGTTTATACTCGTGCAATGGTCCTGTAAATCATAAATAAAGAATTATCCTGGAAATTTCAGCATGATAAAGATTTTGAATTGTCATTACGAATTCAGGTTACGCAGCAGGTAAAGGCAGGCAAGAACTACCATAGGCACAGTAAAATTATCAAGACCCCTGTTGCTGAATAATTCTGTGACGGCAGCCGTCACGCTGGTAATTACGCTGATCCAGAAAACTTGTAATAAAGGGTAGTGGAAAAATGTACTCCAGGCAACAGCGAGAAGCAGAGAACATATAACGAAACCAGCGGATCCTACAAGTGTTTTCTGATTGTGCAGAAAAAATACCGGTTGCCTGCCCCATTTTTTTCCTGCCAGTTCTGCAACGGTATCTGAAATGGTAAGAAAGGAAACCGGCAGGTAAAACAACAGGTCATCATTTGATTGTGATGCAGCAAGAAAACAAATGTAAACGGGAACAGGAAAAATTACACTGCCAATGGATTTACGGTATGTAAGGTGTACCGATGGCAAAAGTTGACGCATATAAGTAAAAAGTAAAAGAAGAAAAGCGAGCAGGCATAAAATCAAAACCCACCAGTGCGAATCAAAAATAAGAGGGCAACACAAAGCAAGAAGCCCACCGGTTACATGCAGGAATTTACGCGAACGTTCCGAAGGCCAGTTATAATAACGGTAAAGTGTATGTGAAAACGCCAGCAGCAACAAAAATATGCCGAGGAACAGTATCGCATAAAAGGTTTGCTGATTCATGAAATATTTGTTCAGACAAATTACTATTAAATTGTGGGTATGCACGGGCATACCAAAACTGCACCAACAGAAAAATTCTGGACCATTCCCAATTTACTATCCCTATACAGGATTGTTGTTTTCCCATTTATTCTCAGGATGATCATAGATAGGAAAGAGACGTTATTTTCGATATTTATTACTATCAGCCTGGTTTCAGATATACTTGATGGTTTGATCGCAAGAGTATTCAAACAGAAAACACTTCTTGGAGCCAGGCTTGATTCATGGGCAGACCTGGGCACATATATTCTTGCTTTCCTTGCCATATACTTTTTCAAATGGAATGAGATCAGTCCGTATGCGATGATGTTCTACATTTTCGGATGCACCATGATTTTATCTTACCTGGTTGTATTTTTTAAATTCAAAGGACTGATTGGCCTGCATACCTATATGTTCAAGATTACCGGTTATATCCAGGGTGCTTTTATTGTGATTCTTTTCCTGTGGGGTTTTTATGTATGGACATATTATACCTGCCTCTTGTGGGGAACATTAGCCTGTATCGAGGAGATTATTATCATGCTGATTCTTCAGCAGCCCCGATCGAATGTTAAGGGATTATACTGGGTGCTGAAAAACGACGTTCATTATGACGCTGATCATTTCCTGTATTGTTTTATATATTCTGCTTGGTGGGTTGGGGATGTTTGTGGCCAATAAAAAAACAGATGGACGCACAGCGGGTGCACGATGGCTAAAATTCATTACTTATATCCTGATTGTTCTGGTGGTAATCAGTTGTATACTGCTTCGTATATTTTATATTCCTGCCTGCGTCATTGTATGTTTCAGCATCTTTGAGATTGGCCGAACCTTTTCTTTTAATCAAAAAGTATCTCTTGTTGCATCGCTGTTATATATCATTATCGCATCTGCATTTTTATTTTTTGCATTCAGGGCCACTTATGTATTGCAGTTCTTTCTTTATTTCCAGGTGCTGACCTTTGATGCGTTCTGCCAGGTTACAGGTCAGCTTGCGGGAAAAAGAATCATCTCTTCTAAAATAAGTCCGTCGAAAACATGGGAAGGCCTGGCAGGAGGATTTATTTTCTGTATTCTTTCATCTGTAGCTGCTGCAGATTTCGTGGGTGTTACGATTTTAATTTCCATTGCGCTGGGATTAATATCCGGCATCACGGCATTTACAGGTGACATGCTGGCCTCATGGTATAAAAGAAAAACAGGTATCAAGGATTACAGTAATTTTCTTCCCGGCCAGGGAGGATTTCTTGACAGATTTGACAGCCTGATGGTAGTATCAGGGTTTTATGTTCTTTTGTACATATTGACTGTTGATTTTATTCAATCATATTTCATAAAGTGATATGGCTGCCGCAGGAACAATTTATTGTATCAGTGGACTTGGTGCAGATGAAAAAGTATTCAGGCATATTCATATAGAAGGTTATTCGCTGGTACATCTTCCATATTTCCGGCCGGTAAGAAATGAAACAATATCTGCATATGCATTAAGAATGGCGGACAAGATCCTGGAAGAGGATCCGGTAATCCTCGGGCTTTCATTTGGTGGCATGTTAGCGATTGAGATTGCCAAACAAAAAAAAGCAGGAAGGATAATAATTATATCTGCACCAAAAACACTTTATGAAATTCCGAGGTGGATGCGCATAGCCGGGAATCTTTACCTGCACAGGATACTTCCTGTAAAGACTAACCGCTTTACCGAAAGGGCCGATGACCGTAGAATGGGTATCGTGTCGAAGGAAGAAAAGAAGATGGTGGATGGTTACCGGAAAACGGCAGATCATGTTCAGGTAAACTGGGCAATCGACCAGGTGTTGCGTTGGAAAAACAGGTTCGTTCCTGAAAACCTGATTCATATTCATGGGAGCGATGACAGGATGTTTCCTGTAAAAAAAATTATGCCTACACACCTGATTGAAGGAGGTTCGCATATCATGATCTTCAACAGGGGAGAGGAGATCGGAAAATGCATTGAAGAAATTATGCTGGTTGGATCTAAGAATAAATCACAGAGGCCTGGTGAACATGGACGGTCACAGTGAAACTCTGCCAACCTGTAACTCAGTGGTTAATGAATTACGGTTGTGCAACTATTAGTAAAGTAATAAGCCCTGCAATAACTACGTATGCACTGATAATCATAAACTTCATACTCTTATTAAATTTTCTGTCCTTAAAGAATTCTTTTTTTATTGCCGAATGGTTTTCGACTTCCTTTAATGACTGAATTACGTTTTTGTTTTCTTCGACCGAAGAAAATATTATGTCTTTTTGCAATGGTAAGTCTTCTGCGAGCTTGAAATAATATTCGGGATTTTGTTTCGAGATTTCGTTAACAACGCTTCCAAAGTACCAGCTTTGCGAGTGATAATCTGCTCGTAACAGCAGCAAACTATCTTTCAGAGATGGATAATCAATTGTTTTCAGGTTCTGTTTCAGGATGGTGCTGATGTTTACATATTGATCCTGTAGTAAGGAAATACTGTCCATTATATTTTTTAAATAATTATCAGCATATTTCCTGAACACCCCGTGATTTGATTCTTTTTCCGGAAGTTGTTTCCATCCTGAAAACCCATTTCTGAAACTGTAATGACTGAGGGGATATTTTTTATTGAGCTCTTCAGACAGGGAAATGTACCGATCGAGGTAATA
>JBJMLW010000421.1:0-13013 GCA_045805105.1 Flavisolibacter sp.
ACCTGTTCTGAGCTTTCATAAAATGCGTCAACAAGCTTGTTCCAGCTTCCTTCACGATTGAGATCCGTTGTGATTTTAGAAGTTAACTTTGGATAAGCTACCCATAGTTTGGAATCTTCTTTTAAAGCAGGCATAATATCTTCCAGAATTGCATTCAACTGGTTTTCACTTACGGCAAAAATCAGGGCAAAATCAATTTTCCTTGAACGCAACAAGGGCGTCAGATTTTTTGCAAATGAAAGTTTGTTGAACTGTTTCTCAATAGAAGAAGGTAAACCCTGGATTAAAATGTTCTTTTCGTTCTTTAACTGGAGTTTCTCTAAAATTGTTTGAGACATACTGTTTTAAGTGTTTTAAGTTCTTGGAAGAATACGTAGGAGGGTTTCACATAAACAGACGCACAAAGGTACAAAATTTAGCCTTGGCGGCCAAGGTTTTATAAAATAAAAAACCCGCTAATCTCAATTAGCGGGTTTTTTGTGATTTTGATATCACTTACCCATTGGCTTATAATATTTTAGAGCTTCTGGTAAATATTTTTCAAGCTGCTGAATCCTGTTCCCTGCTGCAGGGTGGGTGCTTAGAAATTCAGGAGGGGCCTGGCCATTCGAAGCCTGTTCCATCCTTTGCCAAAGAGCTATGGCTTCCCTTGGGTTATAACCTGCCATGGCACCCCAGATCATTCCATAATGGTCTGCTTCCAATTCCTGTTTACGGGAAAAAGGTAATAACACACCTACCTGAGATCCGACACCATAAGCATTCAGGAATAAATTCTGTGTCTGGGCTGGTTGATTGGATACTGCAACAGATAATGCTACACCGCCTAATTCCTGAATCAAACCCTGACTCATTCTTTCATTACCGTGCTGTAAAACGGCGTGGGCAATTTCATGACCCATTACCATTGCAAGAGCGGCCTCATTTTGGGTAATCGGTAACAGGCCGGTATACACTACAACCTTTCCACCGGGCATGCACCATGCATTGGCTTCCTGGTTTTGAACAAGGTTGAATTCCCATTTGTATCCGTCTAAAGCATTACCAAGATTTTTCTCATGGTAGTACTGGGTAATGGCATTCGCAACACGCTGACCAATCCTTCTTACCATTTCCGCATCCCTGTCTGCAGAGGTAGAAACAACGCGGTTTTCAGAAAGGAACTGCTGATATTGCTGTGTGGCCATAGCCTGTAATTCAGACTCTGACACCAGGTGTGCCTGGTTTCTTCCTGTAATAGGGTTTTTGGAACAGGCAATTACTGCCGATGCGATTAAAAATAAACTGGCTATTTTCCGAATCATCTTTTACAATTTTGATTTGATAATTCAATGATTATACCAAAACGTAATAACCAGGTTGATGAATGTGGAGACAGTGTTAAAAGAAGGATTATTTGCGGTTCTTTTGCCTACGTCGGTCGCGATGCCTTAAGATGGGCACTTTACTTTCACTACCACGGATAAGCCTTCCGATATTTTTCTGGTGAGTGAGTAAAACAAGTAATGATACAGTAATAGCGAATACCCTGTAAAGAGTTTCGGGTTCATTAAATATCACTAAAATAAAAATCGGGAAAGCAATACTGGCAAGAATAGAACTTAGTGATACCCAACGGGTGAGAAAAAGAACAAGGATAAAAACCCCAACGCAGCATAATGCAGCATTCGGCTGAATTCCGAGCACCATACCAAAAAGTGTAGCCACACCTTTCCCGCCTCTGAAGTCCGCCCAGATGGGAAAAATATGCCCTATTACAGCAGCTACACCAAGACCAAGCTGCATATTGACAAGATAAATGTCACTTTCAAATGCATAAGGAAGAAAAAAAACAAGTTTAACAGCAACAATTGCTTTGATCATATCTACGATCATAACAATGTTTCCCCATTTTGAACCAAGTACACGATATGTATTTGTTGCACCGGAATTTCCACTTCCGTAATCGCGGATATCTATTCCGAAGTAGCTTTTACTGACCCATACAGCAGTTGGAATACTCCCAATGAGGTAGGCAATAAAAATCAGAAGAACTTCATTCATAGAATCTTGGGTTGAATTGGAATTCAAAAATAATAAAATTTAATGAGGAGTTCATGTTAAATTAACATCTGTTTCCTATGCAATAAATAAAAGTGATGCCCAATTATCTTTTTCATGTTGAGCTCTTAATTGCAATCCATTTTCGAGGGAGAAATTTATAAGATCACTGATATCAGAAGAAAGTATTCCACTCATCAGGACCAGCCCGTTTTTCGTAATAACATTTTTAAAATGTGGCAAATAATGTAATAAAACATTCCTGTTAATGTTCGCAAGTATGATATCGTAAAAACCCTGCGGAATTTCCGAAGAAAGTTTCACTTCTATGTTTCTGCAATTATTTCTTTCTATATTTTCTAATGCATTTTCCCTGCTCCAATGATCAACATCGGTAGCAATTACAGAAGAGGCTCCAAGTTTTTCTGCAAGGATGGCTAGAATACCTGTACCGGTTCCGAAATCAAAAACTGATTTATCTGAAAAATTTAAATCCTTCATTTGTTGTATCATCAGGTATGTAGTAGCATGATGACCTGTTCCGAAACTCATTTTTGGGGTAATGATGATATCATATTTTCCTGGTTCAATTTTTTTATGGAATTCTGCGCGGATAGTACAGAAATCACTGATGCGAACAGGCTGAAAATTTTTTTCCCATTCTTCATTCCAGTTTCTCTCCTCTATAATTGAAGTTTCAAAAGTATAAGAAGATAGAATCTCGTTTACTTCATAACTTTTAATTTCCAATTCATTAAAATAAGCAAGAAGTATATTTTCTTTTTGTTCAAAACCTTCTGCACCAAGTTCGCTTAACTGGCTGATCAGAACTTCCTGTTGTTCTTCAACTGCACTTATATTTAAAACGATGCTGGCCATTAAATAAAAAACTGTCCGCGTGGGGCGGACAGTTGTAAAAATTTAAAAATTATTGTTCGTTACTTTCTGAACCGTGCCCCTTCTGCTGACCAGCATTCTGGTTGCGTTCAATCTTTGGCCGGTCGCCATCTCTTCTTTCCTCCTGTCGATGTCCGCCATCTCTTCTACCCTGTTCCTGCGACATACCTTCGGGCTTTGGCAATAGTATTTTGCGGGATAATTTGAATTTGCCTGTTTTCGGATCTGTACCAGTTAATTTAACCTTAACCTTGTCTCCTTCATTCAGCACACCTTCAAGTGTATCAAGCCTTTTCCAGCTGACTTCAGAAATGTGAAGAAGGCCTTGTTTTCCCGGAAGAAATTCCACAAATGCTCCGTACGGCATAATGGATTTAACCACTGCTTCGTATTCATCACCTTCCACCGGAACTGCAACGATTCCTTTCACCCATGCAACTGCTTTGTCAACCCCTTCTTTCACTGTTCCAAATATGCTTACTTCACCCTGATTATTGATTTCTTCCAGATTGATCGTTGTTCCTGTTTCCCTTTGAATTTCCTGAATAATTTTTCCGCCAGGCCCGATCACAGCACCAATAAATTCACGGTCTATGATAAGTTTTACCATCCTTGGAGCATGAGGCTTCACATCACTTCTCGGTTGTGCAACACAGTTATACATGGCATCAAGAATATGAAGTCTTCCTTTCCTTGCCTGTTCCAATGCCTGACGCATTACTTCTATCGGAAGTCCGTCTACCTTTATATCCATCTGAATTCCGCAGATCCCTTCACGTGTTCCCGTTACTTTAAAATCCATGTCACCAAGATGATCTTCATCACCCAGGATATCAGTCAGCACAGCGAATTTTCCATCTTTAGAAATCAAACCCATGGCTACACCTGCAACGTGTTTTGGAACAGGAATTCCGGCATCCATCAGTGCAAGTGAGCCTGCACAAACGGTTGCCATTGAAGATGATCCATTAGACTCGAGAATATCACTCACAACGCGTACCGTGTATGCAAAATCTCCTTTGGGCATCATCTGTTTCAAAGATCTTTCAGCCAGTTTTCCGTGTCCAATCTCGCGACGGCTGGCACCTCTCAGGAATTTTACTTCTCCTGTGGAAAACGGCGGGAAATTATAGTGCAGATAAAATTTTGAATCAATAGATTTCCCTGCGCTTTCAATTAAAAGTTCATCCAGTGGTGTACCCAACGTTACTGTTGTAAGAGATTGTGTTTCTCCTCTTGTAAAGAGTGAAGAACCATGTGGTGTAGGAAGAACATCAATTTCCATATCAAGAGGCCTTACCTGGTCAAGAACTCTTCCGTCGAGGCGCACCTTGTCGTTGAGGATCATGTCGCGGACAACATGGTACTGAAGATCAGATAAATAATGTTTGACAAGTTTCTGGGTTTCGGATGGAAGTTCTTCTCCTTCGGGCAGATTCGATTCCTGTCTCAGCGTTTCGATAATACTATCGCGGATGGAATCATATTCTTCCTTTCGTGCAGCTTTTTTTACGTTGGCTCTTGCAAGTTGTTTCATCCTTGGAGTTGCAAGTTCATTAACACGATCTCTTATTGTTTCATTCTGTTCGGGTTTCGGATAATCTCTCTTCTCTGTTACTCCTACCAGTTGTCTCAATTCCAGCTGTGCACGGATTTGTATCCTGATAGCCTCGTGTGCCAGTTGCAATGCCTGCAACAGGTCTTCCTCACTGCATTCTTTTGCTTCTCCTTCAACCATCATGATATTTTTTTCCGTAGCTGCAATGATGAAATCGAGATCGGATGTTTCCATTTCAGTACGGCTTGGGTTTATTTTGAATTTTCCGTTAATACGTGATACGCGTACTTCTGAAATAACTTCCTGGATGGGAACAGTGGATACTGCGAGTGCTGCTGAAGCTGCCAGACATGCAAGCGCATCGGGCATTACCTGCTCATCGCTTGAAACAAGTGTAACAATAACCTGCACTTCACAGAGGTAATCCTCAGGGAAGAGTGGACGCAGCGCTCTGTCTATAAGCCTTGAAGTAAGAATTTCATAATCATTCAACCGGCCTTCTCTTTTAAAAAATGATCCGGGAATACGGCCGGCAGAAGAAAATTTTTCCATGTAGTCAACCGATAACGGAAAAAAATCCTGGCCTTCTTTTGGCTTTTCTGTAGCACATACAGTAGCAAGGATAATACAGTTGCCCATGGTAACTGTTACGGCTCCATCGGCCTGGCGGGCGAGGCGGCCCGTTTCAAGGGTAATTTCCCTTCCATCGCCTAAATCGAATTTTTTACTGAATTTCTGAGTGAGCATAATTTGAATTTTTAAGATGGGTAATGCCCCATCTATAAGGACAATTCCATTCCAACGACTTACAAAATGACAATGGCTTAAAGCAAAAAGCCCTTCCTGAGGAAGGGAATTATATGTGCCATTTGATTATTTGCGGATACCCAGTTTTTCAATGAGTTCCCGGTAACCAGTCAGATTGTGTTTCTGAAGATAATTTAGCAAACGACGGCGTCTGCCTACCAGGTGCATAAGACCACGGTGTGTGGAAAAATCCTTCTTATTTGTTTGAAGGTGGGCAGAAATCTGAGCCATACGCTCTGTAATAAGAGCAATCTGGCCTTCGATGGAACCTGTATTGGTTTCCTTTCCTCCAAACTGGGCAAAAATGCCTGCTTTCTTTTCTTTAGTTAATGGCATCGTGAATTTTTTAATGCATCCGGATTGAATGCTTCTGTTTATATATTTTGGCGGCAAAGGTAAGCGAATTTGCTTAAAATGTAACCAGAAGATATCTATTTAGCAGGCTGTTAGGTTTTCTTTATGACCTCTGAAACCGGCCTTCCTGAATCAACCTTAGTTTTGTTCTATGTCTCATGAAACAGCAGATACAAAAGTAATCCTCGGACTTCAGCTTCCTACAGATCCACGCTGGGTAAACCTGGCTGCGATATCATTGGAAGATATACTTACCGATCATGCTTATTGCGAACAAAAGGCAGCTACTGCCTGCATTTCACTGATACAGCGATACAATCAGAAAGAAAAGCTGGTGGCTGACCTGGCTCCCATTGTAACAGAAGAATGGGGACATTTCAGGCTGGTGCTTTCAGAATTACAAAAAAGAAATCTCCGGCTTGGCCGTCAACGGAAAGATGAATATGCCAACGCACTTTTCCAGTTCTGCACAACCGGTGGTTCAGAGGAAGGACGTCTACTTGACCAGCTTTTAATGATGGCAATGATCGAAGCAAGGAGCTGTGAACGATTCAAAAGATTAAGTGAAGGACTGGAGGATGAATACCTCAAAAAATTTTATCGTCGCTTTATGGAAAGCGAAGCTGGTCATTATACGCTGTTCATTGAACTTGCAGAATTTTATATCGACAGTGAAAAAGTAAAAAAACGCTGGAAAGAATGGCTTGTATATGAAGCAAAGGTTTTGCAAAGTCTGGAAGTGCGGGGGGATAGGATGCATTGACCGAATAATTTGAACCACATAGACAAGGGACACAGAGTGGCACATTGTATCTCTGTGTTCCTGTGTTTCCGTGGTTAATGTATTTCACAGCTCACGATTAAAATACTCTAATTCTTTGCTGAAATCCAGATAGGAAAATTTCTCCTGTAGCATTTTTGTTTTCTGAAAATATGTATGAAGAAATTTTTTATGTTCTGCTGAACCTGGATTGAAAGGTTTATGCCTGAACGCGAGATTAATATCGTGCAATTCTGTAATCAATTGTTTTGTTGGATCATCGAAGCATGCATCAGTAAATTTTTCCCAGACATATTGCGTGGCAAAATAATTTGGATGCACCAGGTCTTCAGCGTAAAACCTATAGTCTCTTAAGTCATCAATTACAAGTTCATATGCAGGAAAATAATGTGCATTGTCATATTCGTTAACAAGCTCGTGGACAGCCTGTATCAAAACAGCCTTGCTCCTGTTATTTTCTATTACACCTTCACGGATATGCCTTACGGGACTTATGGTAAATATGACCTGAAGATCGTGGTTTGCAGATTTTAATTTCTGCATCATGTTTTTTAGTTTTTCTAATACTTCAGGTTCAGTCATCAGTCTTCTGTGAAACCATTCAGACGGACCCTTGTGATTGTTTGCCGCAATATCACCTTCTTTTGCAGAGGGAGCATCCGCTGTTAAAACGTAGATCCATCCGGAACCGAGTGTGATCATCAGCCAGTCCGTTTCTTTTAAAAATTTATGGGCATTAGCGGTTGACCGGTTAATGTTTTCAACAGCAATTTCAGGTGTAATGTCTGAAAACCTGCTATGATGTTTCCAGCTATGCCAACCTTCCCTGTATTGAAAAAGTGAATTGACAGAAATTCTGATATTATCAACATATGTACTAATTGCTTCTGTAACACTTACAGGATTGAAAAGGATCCCATTGGGATTCTGAAGAACACGAAATTTATATTGTTCGAGTTTCTGACCGATGTTTTCCGTAAAGCACGAACCAATCAATAAAATTTTTTGTGTGTGGCTGATGGCCGGATTAAATTTTTTTACTTGTAAGTCGAGCCGGAATTTCATTTTAATATCCAGTAAGGAATTATATAAAGATGCCTGATGCAAGTTCAAGACTTTTATTCAGGGCCTTCTCATTTAATTGAGTCAGCTGTTTTTTTCTCTCAAAGTATGCTATCATTAACTCTGTATTCATATTTCCAACGAGGTCGTCCTGCGCCATCGGACATCCGCCAAATCCTTTCAATGCTCCATCAAAACGTGTGCAACCGGCAGCTGCTGCAGCCGACAATTTGGATTCCCAGTTAACAGGTGTTGCATGAAGATGAACACCGATTTGGGTATTCGGGTATTGTGTTATTAAGGTAGTAAGAGCAAAGGAAATCTGTTCGGGTGTTGCCAGTCCAACTGTGTCTGCAAGAGATAGAATGCTGATTCCCCGGTAAATCATTTCTGCCGCCCATTTTAAAAGAATGTTTTCCTCATACGGATCACCATACGGATTACCAAAACCCATGCTGAGATATACAACTAGTTTTTTATTTTTTTGAGCACAGAGATTACTAATTTCTTCCACTCTTCCCAGGCTTTCCTCCATTGTGCTGTTTGTATTTCTAAGTTGAAAAGTTGGGGAAATGGAAAATGGAAAACCGAGATAGGTAATTTTTTCATGTGATGCCGCTTCTTCTGCGCCCCGCGTGTTGGCTACGATTGCCAATAATTTTGAATTGGAATAATCCAGTTTTAATCCCGAAAGCACTTCAGCAGTATCCGCCATTTGTGGAATAGCTTTCGGAGAAACAAATGATCCGAAATCAATGGTATCAAATCCAACCTGCAATAAAGTATTGATGTATTCAATTTTACTTTTTGTCGGAATGATGTGCTTCCATCCCTGCATGGCATCCCTTGGACACTCGATTAGTTGAATAGTTGATTTGCCGTGTTGATTTATTAGATCCTCATTCATTTGGTTGGGTTAATGGATAAACGCTGCTTCATGGCTTCATACAGGATCATTCCTGTTGCGACAGAAACATTCAATGATTCAAATTCACCTGGCATCGGTATTGAAAATTTTTTATCACAGATTTTGAGGAGAGCAGGATAAATTCCTTTTTCTTCACTCCCCAAAACAATTGCTACGGGTTGTGTAAAATCAATTTCATATACTTTATCAGTTGCCTTCATTTCACTCGCTAATACTGAAATACCATTCAGATGAAGTTCATCAACAGCTTTCATTAAGCTTCCGACCCTGCAAACCGGAATGTTTTCCAGCGCGCCTGCCGATGTAAGAATTGCATCTTCATTCAGTGCTCCAACGCCTTTATCAGGAATGATAATCGTTTGAACGCCCATACTGAATGCTGTACGGCCAATGCCCCCGATATTCCTTATGTCAGTAATGCCATCGAGTATCAGGAACAAAGGCACCTCTCCTTTTTCAACCACCCAGCTGATCACCTGCTGGAGCTCCATATATTTTACTTTTGAAAGAAGACCAATACAGCCTTCGTGTATTCCCGCATTAAAAAAATCAAGCTTTTCAACCGGTACATAATTTATTGGAACATTATTCAGTCCAGCCAGTTTTCTCAATTCACTGACTCCATCACCGGAAGCCTTATTGTGTAAGTAAATTCTGTCTAGCGGCTGCCCCTGTTTCAGAGCATTAATAACAGCATTTCTTCCTGCAATGAGGGAATTCTTTTTTGGCCGCTGCTGTGATCTGAAGTTTTTCACATTTCAAAAATAACCAGTATCAGCTTTGTATCGTTTTCTGTTTTGGCCTGATGAAAAAAGAAGCAAGAATGAAAAGTATTACAGCGGCGGCGAAAATGAATTTGATTGCTGCACAATAAAAAACAATTTGCAATACCCAGGGATCAAAACGTCCATTCATCACCATCAGCATCAGAAAATTTTCACAGATGTCGAACAAACCTGCAGCCACAGCAATCCCTGTAAAAGTCTGGCTCACTTTTATCCATCCTTTTTTGATACGAATCCAGTTACAGGCTGTTACAAAAAAAAGTGTATAAGCCAGAATAAATACAAAATCCAGGTAGATATTCATTCTTACATCGTGTGGATTCCAGAATAAAGACAACTGCTTCAGTCTGCCGCCATTTCGTGCAAATTCAAGATCAAGTATTCCATGGTTGCTTGCCGGTGTAACAAGAACATGTCCCTGCTTTTGCATGACTACAACCATGATAATTAAGAAAACAAATGAAAATAATAAACGAAGATTCATAATAAAAAAACCTCCGTTTTGGACGGAGGTAATTCTGGTGGGGTTTCTGTTATTTCAATCCAAAAGCTTTTTTCACTCTTGGAACGTAATCAAGTTTTTCCCAGGTAAACAATTCAACCTTTTTGCTGATGATCTTTCCGCCTGGCTGAACAAATTCCTTTGTTATGGTTTCAGACTTACGACCCATGTGACCATAAGCCGCTGTTTCGCTATAAATCGGGTTGCGCAATTTTAATCTTTGTTCAATAAAATATGGACGCATGTCAAAAATTCCTTCAACTATTCTTGCAATTTCACCATCCGACATGTCAACTTTTGCAGTACCATAAGTATTTACATTAATACTTGTTGGTTGTGCTACGCCAATTGCATATGAAACCTGAACAAGCACTTCATCACAAACACCCGCAGCTACAAGGTTCTTTGCAATATGACGGGTTGCATAAGCAGCAGATCGATCCACCTTTGAAGGATCTTTTCCACTGAATGCTCCACCACCATGTGCACCTTTGCCGCCATAAGTATCAACAATGATTTTTCTTCCTGTAAGTCCGGTATCACCATGAGGTCCACCAATGACAAATTTTCCTGTTGGATTAATATGGTACTTGATATCGTTATTGAACAGCTTTGCGTATTTTTTATATTTCGCTTTTACACGCGGAATGAGAATATTGATGATATCCTGCTTGATCTGCTCCAGCATTTTACCTTCTTTGTCAAAATCATCATGCTGGGTTGAGATCACAATGGCATCAATCCTGATGGGCTTATTGTTGTCGTCGTATTCCAGTGTAACCTGGCTCTTTGCATCCGGTCTTAAATATTTGATCTGCTTGTTTTCTCTTCTAAGTGCAGCAAGCTCCTGAAGCAGTTTGTGTGCAAGATCGAGCGCCAATGGCATGTAATCCTCGGTTTCATTAGATGCATAACCGAACATCATTCCCTGATCGCCAGCTCCCTGTTCTTCCTTCTTTTTCCTGTCTACGCCCTGGTTTATGTCAGCTGACTGTTCATGTATTGCCGAAAAAATCCCACATGAATTGGCTTCAAACATATATTCGCTTTTGGTATATCCAATTCGGCGGATTACCTGGCGGGCGATTTCCTGAACGTCGAGATAGGCTTTTGACTTCACTTCCCCTGCCAGAACCACCTGCCCGGTAGTTACGAGGGTTTCACAGGCAACTTTAGATTGCGGGTCAAATGCTAAAAAATTATCAATCAAGGCATCAGAGATCTGGTCAGCAACTTTGTCGGGGTGGCCTTCAGAAACGCTTTCCGACGTAAATAAATAAGGCATAATATAAGAATTAGGTCGTTTTAATTTCGCGCAAATATAATTACCGCCGGCTAGAGGTTGGAATATATTATTCGCAATCTCAGGCGCATATCCGGAATGGAATAGCTTCCCCCACCTAAAACAACCCTGCCGTCTGCAACACGTCTCAATACAGGAACGGCGATATAGGAGCCATGAGGTGTCCCTGCCGTGATGATGTTTTTAGCAAAGAGAAGTGTTCGGAGCGGAGCATACAATCTCATGCTGTCATTGGGTTCTTTACGTGTAACGATCCCCTGTACATATCGCGTAATATTAAAACGGTATGTCCGGTCACTCTGGTAAGTTCCACCAAAGACATTATATGCAAGTGAACCATCGAGCGAAGGAGTCAAATCATTTTCAAAAAGAAAAGCGGTATCATGAGTCCTGTTGATATGGTCGAGCATCATCCTGTCAGGCGGTGCAAAAACATCTTCAAATGGTGAAGTTATTTGTGAGGCTACCAGTTCTGCTCGATGAATCACCTTGTTTGAAAAGGTATCAAGTTCCTTGACTTTTATAGATACATATGAACCTGTTGTACTTTGAAGGTAGATCTTGTCACCAAGGCCGTTCGACAGGTAAGAAGCATAATTCCCGGAAGGTGTTCTCTTGATAATGTTTGCCTGTCCATTAGTGTTATGATAGAAATCAAATTGTGTAGTATCCCTGATTCCATTTTTCCAGGCCCTGAAATAAACAGTAAGCTTTGTATTGTTAGGATCCGCCAGGTTGAAATATGCCAAACCTCCCTGGCCGGCCGATGGAGGGTCGTCTGATTTAACAGCAAGTCCTTTTACAAGAATCTTGAAAATCGAATCACTATAAAAACCACCATTGGAAGTATTGGTTGTATCAAATGATGCAATCCTTTTTATAAAATGGGGTGAATTTTTCAATGGAATGCGCAGAACATTACCAAATTTCAGTGTATCTCTTTTTCTGATAAATCCTACACTGTCTTTAAGATCTTTTATCACGAAAGATTTCGATCCAAGTTCAACACCATTATTAGTTGTTGGAGCAGGACCGTAAAAACCATAATTAGCGGTATCAGTAAATGTTGAATTCTGATCAATTTCAAATACTCTCACTGTTTGCCGGCTATTGGTATCACCATAATTGCCTGCATAGGCAAGAGAAAGTACAACAGAATCAATTTGAAGTGAATCTAGATAATTAGGCTTTGTTTTGTCAATCAGAAATGGATACGTGCCATAGGCAGAACTATTGATCCTGAAATATCCATCTGCCTGTGTTGTACCAAATTCAGGATCTGTAAAATGACCGAGAGCAATGGGCTCTCCATAAAGCAACTTACTTGAATCGGTATAAAGGGAATTTTTTGTTAAGGCATCAAAGGAAACTTCAAATGTACTGACATTGTCAACGGCCGGAATCAGGCTGCTACCAAGAGTTGTAGCCTCATTTATCTTTTTACATGAAAAATTGTGAAGAAAGCAGCAACAATAAACAGAGATACAGCCAGACTATATTTTTTCACGAAAATCTTTTGAGAATGAGCGGTTTCGAGTTACTTGGCCGCAAGATCGCCATAGAGTTGTAAATAGTCTGTTAAATCAGATTCAGCATTATAGGGCAGTGTTTTTTTACCACGCACTTTAGAAAATTCATCAACCAGTTTTTTCTCAACTTTATCAGCACCGAATGTGATCGCATCTGCATAAGTAGCTCCGCCTCTGAACAATCCAATGTTATTGGCTTCTTTAAATGGTTCGAGGTCCTTTTCCTTAATGGCAGGATTAATTGTTGTTTTTTGCAAAAAATCACTTTCGAGTTTTTCTTTGAAGGTTGTTTGTCCGATAGTGAAAATGATTTTGCTTTGAGAAAACACTGGTTCTTTTTTATAAACTGTTTTCAGGTACAAAGGAATCTATCCTGTCATCCAGCCGCTACAATGGATGAGGTCGGGCGGCCATCCAAATTTCTTTACAGTTTCAAGGGCTCCCTTGCAAAAGAAAACGGTTCGCAG
>JBJMLW010000422.1:0-5490 GCA_045805105.1 Flavisolibacter sp.
AATTGAATTCAATTAAAAAAGCTGACCATCAATTAATAAAAAAGTGCCCAGGTTGAGGCACTCTTTCTTAGGCGGATGGACTTAATATATTTATAATGATTTCTATCAGCAGTTGAGAACACAAAGAAAGACTTTTTAAAAAACCCCGTGGATTTAAATCGGTGAAACAGTAGAATGTGGCGGTGGATGTGAGAAGGATTAACGATACCTGAAATCAGGAAGCAGCATGGGTACTTTTTTGCGGTACAACCTGTAATCTTCTCCAAATTCTTCAACCAGTTTGGATTCTTCCAGCTTGATCCCGATCAATGTATAAACTGTGATGATAACATTGGTAATCAGCAGGCCTGCATATGGCAGCAGTACAAATAACCCCCAGATGAAAACAAAGGTCCCCAGGTACAGAGGATGCCTCACGTAGCGGTGAATGCCTGTAATCATCAACCGGGAAGTTCCATTACGTTGAAAAAGATCCGGGATGCCACTGAGTAAAATGAAATATTTTTCAATGCAGACAATCATCAGAACAAGACCAGAAAAACAAACTACGATGCCACCAAGGAACAAAGCTGTTGAAAGGAGATAGAGTTGAACATCATTCATGTTTACCTGGAAAATAATGATGGCTATCATAGTAACGAAAGCAAAAATTATATAGAACGGCCTGTAAAAAATAAAAGATTTTCCCATCAATGCTTTCATCCTGTTTTTAAATCGTGGGGCAGCCAGCAGACTATGAAGCACACAGAAAAGAATCCAGAAAAAGCTTAGTAAAAATAAATCAGGAATCATATTTAAAAGTAGTTGATTGTCTTTTGATGGATTCACCTGCTGCAGAATTTATATTTGCACATGCGACAGACAGAAGACACGTACCGTCACAAAGGCCTGAGAAAAAAACTTGTTGAAATTGTGCGTGGGAAAGGCATTACAGATGAAAAGGTTTTGAATGCCCTTCAAAATGTTCCGAGGCATTTTTTTCTTGACTCTGCTTTCGATGAAGTGGCATACGAAGACAAAGCATTTCCGATTGCCGAAAAGCAAACGATTTCACAACCTTATACTGTTGCTTACCAGACACAGCTTCTGGGAATAAAATCGTTTGATAAAGTACTTGAAATCGGAACCGGGAGCGCTTACCAGGCAGCCATCCTTGCAGAAATGGGCGCTCTGGTATTTACAATTGAACGACAAAAAAAATTGTTCGACGCAAATAAATCATTTGGCTATCTGAAAAAGTATCCTAACATAAAATTTTTTTATGGCGATGGCTATGATGGCCTGCCCACCTTTGCTCCATTTGACAAAGTGCTCATTACAGCGGCTGCACCGGATATTCCCACTAAACTGGTTGACCAGATGAAAATCAACGGAATGATGGTGATTCCAGTTGGAACCGGGGATGTACAGACGATGAAGAGACTGATTAAACAAAAAGACGGTTCACTGAAACAGGAGATCTTTGACCGCTTCAGTTTTGTTCCGATGCTGGAAGGAAAAAGGGAGTGAATGAAAGAGGAATAGGGATTAATAAGTAACGCTGGAATAGAAGTCTTACAGCTTATAGCTTGCAGCTTGCAGCTTTTCCATTATCTTGAATTGCTTATGCGGATTTACGTTTTCATTTCAAGCCTGATAGTAACCATTGCACTGATTTTTGTATTAAGTAAAAAATGGGGGCCAATTCCGGCAATAGGAAGTTTTCTGAGTCCACAACAAGGATTCTGGCAAAATGCAGAATCAACTGATGGTGATATGAATGAGGAACTTTCTTTCCCTGCAATTAAAAGAAAGGCTGCGGTTTATCTTGATGACAGGCTTGTTCCACATGTATTTGCCAGCAATGCACAGGACTTGTATTTCGTACAGGGTTTCATTCATGCGAAATACAGGCTGTGGCAAATGGAGTTGCAAACATTTGCAGCCGCAGGAAGGATCAGTGAAGTTTTAGGCAATGAACCCCGTTTTATAAACTTTGACAGGGAACAGAGAAGATCAGGAATGGTGTTCAGTGCAGAGAATGCTGTAAAGGAATTTGAAAAGAATCCGGAAACTAAAATGGCCTGCGATGCTTATACAGCTGGTGTAAATGCATATATAAATTCATTAACAGAAAGCAGCCTTCCACTCGAATATAAATTACTTGGTTATCATCCGGAGCGATGGAGTAACATGAAAATTGCTTTATTTCTTAAAGAGATGAGTAAAACCCTTTCAGGTGGTGATAATGATCTCCAGAATACTGCAACAAAGCCTGCTTTTACATTTGAAGACCTGATGGCACTTGATCCACAGGTGCCCGATTCACTTGTTCCAATGATTCCTAAGGGAACAAGGTTTTCACCTCCCGGCATTATTCCGGTGGTGCCACCAATGGCTGATTCACTCTATTTTAATAAAAAAGATACTTTTTCAATTACTGAATATGCAAAGCCCAATCCTGATAATGGAAGCAACAACTGGGTTGTAAGTGGAAGCAAAACCCAAAGCGGTTCTCCCATACTGTGTAATGATCCCCACCTTGAATTATCACTTCCTTCTGTTTGGTTTGAAATGCAATTGTCAATGCCAGGGATGAATGTTTACGGGGCTTCTTTTCCGGGGTCGCCAAGTATTGTAATCGGATTTAATGATAATATAGCGTGGGGGGTTACCAATTCGCAAAGGGATGTAAGAGATTATTACCAGATCCGCTTTCGCGATAAAAGTAAAAGAGAATACTGGTACAATGGAAAATGGGAAAAAACAAGAATTGTAATTGAAGATATTAAAGTCCGGGGAAGCGATGATATAAAAGATACAGTTGCGTACACCATCTTTGGACCTGTATTATACGATGAAAGTTTTTCCAATGAACTTTCAAAGAACCGTGCAATTGCATTGAGATGGACCGCACATGATCCTTCTAACGAAGGACTTACTTTTTATAAACTTAACCGCGCATCCAACTACGATGATTACCTGGATGCAATAAGAACATTCAGTTGTCCGGGCCAGAACTTTGTATTCGCCAGCAAAACAGGTGACATAGCCCTATGGCAGCAGGCAAAATTTCCAGCCCGTTGGTACGGACAGGGAATGTACCTGATGCCGGGTGAAGACAGCAGTTTTTTGTGGCAGGGTTTTATACCGCAGGAAGAAAATCCACATGCATTCTTTCACGATGCCGGCTTCCTTGAAAGCGCCAACCAGCGACCAGTAGATTCATCATACCCATATTTCATTCCCGGAAATTATATCAATGCCAGGGGCGTAGCCATATCAAGGAAGCTTGAAAACATGAATCAGATCCAGCCTGAAGACATGATGAAACTTCAGAACGATTACTTCAGTGTTTTTGGTAAAGCAGCTTCCGAAATGCTTTTAAAGTTTGTGCGGGAGGATAATCTTGATACTGATTCAAAAAGATATCTTGAAACGGTGCGTGACTGGGATTTTAATGCCAGTCCGGCTTCAACCGGTGTAACAGTTTACCAGGAATGGTTTGATCAATTGGAAACGCTGGTGTGGCAGGATGAATGGGACAAGTTTAAATTAAAAATGAACTACCCTGATGAACAGACACTCCTCGAGTGGATCAACAGGGATTCTGCATTCAGGTATATTGATAATGTTTCCACTCCTGAAAAGGAAAATATCTATCAATTGGTTACGAAGGCGCTTCAGAATGCTACAATTAATCTGAAAGTTGAAGAACACGACGGAAAGCTTGCATGGACAAGACATAAAGATCCTACCATTTATCATTTATTGAAAGATGGTGTAATGCCATTTGCCAGGAAGGTAGCTGTTGGCGGATGGAGTAATACAATTAATGCTACAACCAAAAGTCATGGGCCCAGCTGGCGAATGATTGTTCAATTATCCAGTCCGGTTGAAGCTTATGGCGTTTTTCCAGGAGGAGAAAGCGGCAATCCCGGAAGCAGGTTCTATGATAATTTTGTGGACACCTGGGCAACCGGAAAATATTACAGGCTTTGGGTGATGAAGGAAAATGAAATGAACGATAAAAGAATTATTGGAAAAATTTTCTTTACTAAATCCTGACTATGAAATTTCTCCTCTCAGTTTTACTGATTGCATTTTTGAGTTTTTTTGCCGGCTTATATTTTCCGTGGTGGAGTATAGCTGTAATTGCTTTTATAGTTGCTCTGATTTTAAAACAACCACTTCTTGCAAGTTTTTTGTCTGGATTTATGGGTATTTTTTTATTGTGGGCCATACTGGCAACCTGGATCGATTTGCGTAACGAACATATACTTTCACACAGGATCGCCGAACTTTTTAAAATTGGCGGATCTTCATTTCTTCTCATCCTGATAACAGCCTTTATTGGAGGCGTTGTTGCCGGTGTTGCAGCATTATCAGGAAGCTCTATCAGGCCCGCTGCACAAAGGTTATGATGAAATGATTTAGATTATTTCATTTGCCCGATCCAAATCACCGTTAAAATCTCAGGATCTGGCATTTCTCATCTGCCAAAAATTTATATTCGATACCATAAGCATGAAAACTATTTCCATCACCATTTTTATTCTTTTCATTTTTTATACATCCCATGCAGGAAAAATTTCCGGACACATAAGAGATGCCAAAGGTGAACCTCTTTCATATAGTTCCATTATCGTTAAAGGCACCAGTAAGGGTGTGGTTGCCAATAGCGAAGGCATATATAACATTACATTGGAAGATGGCACTTACACTTTAATCTGCCAGCACGTAGGCTACCAGTCACAGGAAAAGATCATCACAATAACAGGGGAGAATACAGTAGTTGACTTTGTGCTTTCAATACAGGAAGTAAAAATGGATGAGGTCATAATAAAGAGGGGGAAGGACCCGGCAATTGAAATCATTAAGCAAACCATCAGGAAAAGAAATTTTTATAACAACCAGGTAAAATCTTTTTCTGTGGAAGTATATATCAAGGGCCTTCTCAAATCAAGAGAAATACCTTACAGGTTTCTTGGAATTACAATAGACAGAAGTGATATGGCAAAGGAGGGAATCGATTCTTCAGGGAAAGGAATTTTGTTTCTTTCTGAATCGGTGACAAAAGTTTCATTTGAAACTCCTGACAGGTATAAGTATGAAGTACTTTCTTCAAGAAGAAGTGGTGGAGATGATGCGCTGGGGTTTCCTTCTTTCATTAATTTTTATACCAATAACGTAGAGATATCATCATCCAATCCGAGGGGATTTATCTCACCGATTTCAGATAATGCTTTTCATTATTACAGGTTCCGTTACGAAGGAAATTTTTTTGAAGGAAATAAAATGATTGACAAAATCCAGGTGATTCCGAAAAGAAAAAATGAACCATTATTTGAAGGTTTTATAAATATTATCGATGATGAATGGCGCATTCACAGCCTTGAACTCACAACAACAAAACAATACCAGCTTGAACTCATTGATACATTGAAAATTTCACAAATCCACGGTCCGGTTTCTGATGATATATGGCGAACGCAGAACCAGGTGATTTAT
>JBJMLW010000423.1:0-3117 GCA_045805105.1 Flavisolibacter sp.
CCAACTGAAATGACCATCCTGCCCAACCTTGATATTCTCGTTGCACAGAGACGCGGAGAGATCCTGTTATACAACAACAAAAATAAAAATGTTAAGCAGGCAGGTTACCTGGATGTTTACTGGAAAACGCTTCATACACCTGGAGTAAATGCAGAAGAAGGATTGCTTGGAATCCAGGCGGATCCGGATTTTTCTAAAAATCATTTTGTATATATCTATTATAGTCCTTCCGGAAAAAGTGTGAATCGTTTGTCAAGGTTCATTTTTCAAAATGATTCAATAGATAATAAAACAGAAAAAATTATTCTTGAGGTAGCATCCGACAGGGAGATCTGCTGCCATACAGGCGGATCAATTGCATTCGGGAAAGACAGAATGCTATTTGTGTCTACCGGTGATAACTCAACGCCATTCGATGAACCCCAACAGCAATTTGTAAATCATGGTTATGCGCCACTTAACGATGAACCTGGTCACCAGCAATACGATGCGCGAAGAAGTGCAGGTAATACAAATGACCTGCGGGGAAAGATCCTTCGCATAAGGATGAATGAAGATGGAACATATAGTATTCCAGAGGGAAATCTTTTTCCTAAAGGAACTGCAGGAACACGACCTGAAATTTATGTAATGGGTGACCGTAATCCTTACCGCATTTCCATAGATCAGAAAACAGGTTACCTGTACTGGGGAGAAGTTGGTCCGGATGCAGATAAGGATAGTCTTGCAACGAGAGGTCCCCGTGGTTACGATGAACTGAACCAGGCACGGAAGGCGGGTTTCTTTGGTTGGCCACTTTTCATCGGAAATAATTATGCATATCACAGTTATGATTATGTAACCGGGAAAAATGGAAATGTATTTGATCCCTCACACCCGGTCAATGATTCAAGGAACAATACAGGATTGCAACAGTTACCTCCTGCGCAGGCAGCATTTATATGGTATCCTTATGGTCCGTCAAGTGATTTTCCAGATGTAGGAACCGGTGGAAGAACAGCGATGGCAGGACCGGTTTATTATAACAATGATTTCCCGGAAGAAACACGTTATCCTGATTATTATAACGGTAAATTATTTTTTTATGAATGGATGCGCGGTTGGATCAAGCCGGTGACCATGCAACCTAACGGAGATTTTGATAAGATGGAAACATTTATGGAACATACAAAATTCAATAACCCGGTTGATATGGAAACAGGACCGGACGGAAGAATATATGTTCTTGAATATGGTTCCGGATGGTTTGCAAAAAATCCGGATGCAGGTCTCGCCCGTATAGATTACAATGGTGGTAATCGTCCACCTAAAATAGTCCAGGTACATGTTAGTAAAACTTCAGGCAGGTTGCCTTTTACAGTAATGGCTACCGTGCAGGCGCAGGATCCGGAAAGGAAGGAAATGAAGTATGTATGGGATTTTGCCAATGGAAAAAAGATGGAAACAAAAGAGTCATCCGTCAGCTATACCTATAATACACCCGGTGAATATCCAATCGGTGTAACAGTTTCAGACCCCGAAAACGCTTCTGTAAAAAGCGATGTGATTCGTGTGGTTGCAGGCAATGAAGCACCTGAAGTAAAGGTCCGCATCGCCGGGAATAACACATTTTATTTTCCAGGTACACCTGTCCGGTATACTGTTTCAGTTGAAGACCGGGATGATATAACAACCGATATCAAAAATCTTTTGGTTACAGCAGATTATTCAGAAGCGAAAGGGAAAGAAGCAATGACCCAGGGTCACCAGGCTTTTGACCGTATTGCTGCGGGAAAAAACCTGGTGCAATCATCAGATTGTATGTCATGCCATAAGATCAATGAAAAATCAATTGGTCCTGCTTATGAGATGGTGGCGCAGCGTTACCGGAATAAGCCTGATTCAGTAATGTTTCTCCCACAAAAGATCATCACAGGAGGGAAAGGTGTATGGGGAGAAGTGCCGATGCCGCCGCACCAGACACTGAAGGAAACTGATGCAAGGCAGATTGTAGACTGGATTCTTACACTCGGTGGAAATGAAAGTAAAATGAAATCACTTCCTGCAGAAGGTTCTCTTTCGCCGTCCTTGAATAAACCACTCAATGATTACGGTGTATTATTTATCTCGGCTACCTATACCGATAAAGGCGGGAATAACATCCGGCCTTTGACAGGCGCAGATGTGGTTTCATTGAGGAATAGTAAAATGACTTTCGAAGATGTAAAGAATTTACAGGGATTTACTTCATATAATACAGATGGAAAACAGGTAATGGTAGTACCTGCCAACTCAGGATGGTTCCGGATCGACAGTATTGACCTTTCTGGAATTACCGGTGCGTCGCTGCAGTTGGAATGGGTGAAGACACCTGCTTCAGATCATACATTTGAATTGCACCTCGATTCAGAAAACGGCCCGCTGTTGAGTGAATTCTTATTTAAACCCGGGAAGCAAAATGTTGTAACAAATTCTGATAAAAAATCCCAATCTGAAATCATATCAGGTTCCATGCAGAAAGTGGACGATGGTAAATTTCATAACATATATATTGTAGCTAGGGCCGGAAATCCAAAAAGCGGTGATCAGATGGGACTGACTTCGTTACGTTTTAGTTTGAAGTAACAGTTTAAGATAATGGATTGGCCAGATGTATAAAACGGAGCAGCTTTAGGATTGGCAATGCATTCTCAACGTTTAAACGTCAAATTGAAATTGATTTTTATCAATGTGCTGCTACCGCCACTCATATGAATTACGTAGGAGGTCAATCATTTCTCTCACTTACCTTCGGCATCAAATTTATTTTCTGGAACTGTAATTATTAACTACATTGGATGTATATCCTGGTTAATACACACTTCCGTATTTCCAAAACTGCGTTAAACCACCAAAGCTTCCTTTCCTTTCGAATTCCACCTTACCCTGCGAAGGATATTAATACATCATCTCTCATAAAACTAACTGCATGAAAAAGTTATTTCTTTTTGCCGCAACCATTTTGCTATATGTAAACTGCTTTGGCAAAATATGGCGTGTAAACAACAACTCTGGAATTACCGCAGATTTTACAACCCTCCAGGCTGCTCATAATGGGGCAAACGCGGGTGATACAATATATTTGGAAAGTTCACCTAC
>JBJMLW010000424.1:0-4222 GCA_045805105.1 Flavisolibacter sp.
CAACCGGATCTGTTTTAGGCTGATGAGATTTGGCTATTGAATCCTGCCTGGTTTTTTCTTTTTGAAGGAGTGCCTGTTCGCGGCTATTCCAATAGAAATAACCCATGAATAATAAAGCAAGGATCACAAATCCTATAACGGTATTACGATCGAAATTCATTCTGATAAATAATTTTAAACACAGCGTATATACTGAAAGGCGGCAAAGATAGTCCGCAAGAGCCAGTTCTGTGCCGCAGCTGAGTTTTTGGGAAAATAATAATGAATCAGATCATTTCACTTTGAAGTAAAGGATTCCTGCTCAGGGTTTTCTGTTCATTGAATTGTCGGGCAGCAGCTACAAAATGAACAAAAAGCGGATGAGGATTTTCCACTGTGCTTTTTAATTCAGGGTGATACTGGCATCCAATAAAAAAAGGATGCTGACTAATTTCCATGATCTCCACCAGGCCTGTTTCCGGATTGGTACCGCTTGCAATCATTCCGTGCTGCTGATACTGATCAAGATACTGGTTGTTGAATTCGTACCTGTGCCTGTGTCTTTCATATATACTTGTAGCACCATAGATCCGTTCTGCCAGTGAACCAGGCCTGATTTCGCAAGGATAGGTTCCGAGTCTCATCGTTCCTCCCTTTACTGTAATCTTTTTCTGTTCTTCCATCATATCTATGACGGGTTCAGCAGCATTTGGATCCATTTCTGTGGATTGCGCATTCGGAATGCCGAGTACATTTCTTCCAAACTCGATTACGGCCATTTGCATTCCGAGGCAGATGCCGAAAAATGGAAGACCACTTTCCCTGGCAAATTTTACAGCTGTTATTTTACCTTCAACTCCCCTGTGGCCAAAACCAGGAGCTACAAGAAGGCCATCAAGATTTTCCAGTTTTTCCCTGACATTTTCTGCGGTGATGTATTCGGAATGTATCGAAACCACCTGCACCTTGCATTCATTTACTGCACCTGCATGGATGAAAGATTCAAGAATCGATTTATAAGCATCCTGCAATTCAACATATTTACCGATCAACCCTATGGTGAGCTTGGCCTTTGGATATTTAAGTTTGTCCAGAAATCCCTTCCACTTCGTCAATTCCGGATCATTGAATTCAGTGATGTTTAATTTTTTAAGTACGATCAGGTCTAGCCTTTCATTCATCATCTGCAACGGAACCTCATAGATGGTACTGGCATCAGGTGCTTCAATGACTCCTTCCACTTTAACATTACAGAACAATGCAATTTTTTTCTTCAGGTCAATCGTTAATGGTTCTTCCGAACGGCAAACAATAACATCAGGAAATACACCGCTTTCACTGAGCATCTTTACCGAGTGTTGTGTAGGTTTTGTTTTTAATTCCTTTGCTGCTTTGAGATAAGGAATCAGGGTGAGATGAACAACCAGCAGGTCTTCTTCAGGAAGTTCCCATTGTAACTGGCGGATCGCTTCTATATAGGGAAGTGATTCAATGTCACCCACAGTGCCGCCAATTTCTGAAATGATGATATCGTATTCATTTTTTAATCCAAGCAGAAGCATCCTTCTTTTGATCTCATCTGTTATATGAGGTATCACCTGTACAGTTTTACCTAGAAAAGCACCTTCACGTTCCCGGTTGATTACAGTCTGATAGATGCGTCCCGTTGTAACATTATTAGCCTGCGAAGTAAATATGTTGAGAAATCTTTCATAGTGTCCGAGGTCAAGATCTGTTTCAGCACCGTCTTCGGTAACAAAACATTCTCCATGCTCATAAGGATTGAGCGTGCCAGGGTCAACATTTATATAAGGATCGAATTTCTGGATGGTTACCCTGAGGCCTCTTGCCTGCAGAAGCTTGGCAAGAGAAGCGGCAATTATGCCTTTCCCTAATGAAGAAGTAACACCACCTGTAACAAAAATATATTTGGCCATTGTAAATGGTTGAATTGTTTCGAATATTTTGAATTGAGCCCGTCTATTGTCAAGTTCTGCTTCAGCAGTTTCTCCAACACATGCGCCATTGCGTTCTGCCTGCGTGCCGTTGTCATACGCTGAACGACCTGGTCATTGAAAAGGGGGCTATCGCCGCCGGTGACCGCGAGGCAGGCTCCTGACCATCGGGAAAGAAATAAATTCCGGGAGGTCATGCAAACCTACATTAAATTTTGAGGCAGTCATACCTTTTTAAAAGGTTGTGGAAAATGACTGAAAAACTATATCACAGATTTTATATGGATTTCGCTGATTTCACAGATAGGTGATTATTTACGAAGGAAATTTCCTATAGTTGCCACTGTTTGGAATCTGGAGGGGTATGAAAAATGACTGAAAAACTATATCACAGATTTTATATGGATTTCGCTGATTTCACAGATGATTTTTACCAATTAAATTCCTAAGAGTTCCCGATGCCTGCAACTTACAGGTTATAACAATCCAAGTGCACCTTCAGAAGCTAATTCTTTGTCGAGTTGCTTTTCAATGGCTGTATCATATATTTCCCGCCACCTGCCAATTGTTCCCCAGTTTTCACTGTTTATTTCAATTTTTCCGTCTGTTACTTTTCCAATGGAAAAATGCGGGAACGCCTGAACAGTTTCTTCAAATTTTTCAATTGCATCTACACTTACAGAAACCAAAACCCTGCTTTGTGATTCACCGAAAAGGAAGGCATCTTTTCTTACATCATCCGCGGTTCTTATAGAGAAACCAAGAGTATTATAAAATCCGCTTTCACAAAGTGTGGTAAACAGGCCACCTTCACTTATATCATGAGCAGAGAGAATTGAACCGGAAGATATGAGTGAAGAAACAACCTGGTGTAATTGATATTCCTCTTCAAGACTGAAGGAAGGCGCAGGTGAATGTTCTATTTTATGAAAATGGGCCAGATAAGCTGAAGAATTAATATCGTTTCGCATGGTGCCTATTACATAAATCACGTCACCCGGATTTTTAAAATTCAGTGTCATCTTCCGTGAAAGATCTTCAACAATTCCTACCATACCAATCGTAGGTGTAGGGTAAATTGCACCTTCAGGATTCTGGTTGTAAAAACTTACGTTTCCACCTGTCACTGGTGTATCAAATTTTTTACATGCTTCGCCCATCCCTTTTACAGCATGAACAAACTGAAAATAAACTTCGGGATCATAAGGATTTCCAAAATTCAAACAGTTCGTAACACCTAATGGAATTCCGCCACTGCAAATGATATTTCTGGCTGCTTCGGCAACAGCAATCATTGAACCATGATATGGATCTGCATAAACATACCTGCTATTGCAGTCAACAGTTATGGCAAGCCCTTTACCTGTTTCCCTAACCAGAACAACTGCAGCATCTGCGGGTGCATTGGTTGTTGCATTTGCTGTTCCAACCATGCTGTCGTACTGATTATATATCCATCTTTTTGATGCTATTGCGGGTAAGCAGATGATTTGTTCTGCAACCTTTCTCAGATCAGAAGGTTCAGGAATGTCATCCATCCTGAATTTTTTTATCTCACTGAAATAGCGTGGCTCTGAATACGAACGCTCATATTGTGGTGCACCGCCTCCAAGCACGAGTTCTTCTGCAGGAATGCGTGCTTCCAATGTTCCATCTATATAAAAACTTAGTAATCCATCGGAAGTCACATGCCCGATAACAGCACTTTCAAGATCCCATTTATCAAATACCTTTTTTACTTCATCTTCACGCCCTTTTTCTACAACAAGCAACATTCTTTCCTGGCTTTCACTGAGTAAAAGTTCCCATGTTTTCATATGCTGCTGTCGCGTTGGCACCTCATCCAGGTCTATTCGCATACCAACATTACCCTTCGCACTCATTTCAGCAGTGGAGCATATGATACCTGCAGCACCCATGTCCTGCATACCAACAACTGCTCCTGTTGCGATAACTTCCAGGCAAGCTTCGAGTAATTTTTTTTCCTGGAAAGGATCGCCAACCTGCACAGCAGGCAGTTCTTCAGAACTTTCTTCAGTTATATCAGCTGAAGCAAAAGATGCCCCTCCTATTCCATCCTTACCTGTGGCACTTCCAACATACATAACCGGATTTCCCTCACCCAGTGCAGTAGCTGATACAGTTTCTCCAACTTTTACAATACCTACACTCATTGCATTTACAAGAGGATTGGTATGATAACATTCATCAAAATATATTTCACCGCCTACGGTAGGAACGCCAAAACAGTTGCCATAATGGCCAATGCCATGAACGACGCCGGCTAG
>JBJMLW010000425.1:0-2675 GCA_045805105.1 Flavisolibacter sp.
GCTGATGGCAGACCGGTTGAGTAACCTTCCCTTTGCAATTGGCCTCAGTAAGAAAGCACATAGCATCATTAAACAGAATGTAATCATCAGCCTTGGCATGGTACTGCTTCTTATTCCTCTTACGATTTCAGGGATTGCACATATAGGTCCTGCAGTGATAGGGCATGAAGGATCAACCATTGTTGTGGTATTTAATGCGCTGCGGTTATTGGCTTACCGTGGAGGAAGAATAGATTGACCATGGCCACACGCACATGAATGAATTTTGTAACTCATGTGCCTGTGTGGTTAAATCATGGTCTTATTTTTTCAGAATTGTACTATTCTTTTTTCTTGCCTTCTCCGCCATTTTCAATTCAAATCTTTCTTCATTCTGCTTCTTTCTTAAAGTCACAATCTTTTTCACGAGAGAACCGGGCAGCGGTTTATCAGGCGTAAAATGAATGGTTGTTCCTGAGGTATGAAATGGCGCGAGCTCTTTTTCAAATGTTTTCAGCAGTTGCTTGCTGGTTCCAAATAGTGAACAGTGATTGGTGAATGCTGCAAAAAACACCAGTTGCCCCTTGTACCTGTAACCAGGCATCTGGTAACTGATTACTTACTCTGCGTCAGGAACGGTAGTCAGGATCACCTGACGAACATCCTGCAATGCTTTCCGCTGATCAGGAGCGAGACGCTTAAGATATTCATCTACAGTTTTAGGTATTGATACCGAACCCTTTTTTTGCATTGCGCAGATTTAATATTTACCGTCAGGCATTTTTAAGAACATCTATATCAAGCTTTACCATTTTCATCATTGCTGCCATTACACGTTTTCTTTTTTCAGGATCCTTGTCCTGGAAAAGCTTTGGTAATTCAGTAGGAACGATCTGCCAGGAGAGTCCGAATTTATCTTTTAGCCATCCGCATTGTGATGGCTGGCCACCATCTACAAGTTTATCCCAATAGTAGTCCACTTCCTTTTGCGATTCACAATTCACAACAAAAGAAACGGCTTCGGTAAATTTGAATAATGGCCCTCCATTCAGCGCAACAAATTCCTGTCCATCGAGTTCAAATGCTGCAGTCATAACAGAACCTTTCGGGCCAGGTCCTGCATCACCATATCTTGCGATGGAACCCTTTTTTGAATTTTTAAAAATTGAAGTGTAAAAGTCCATGGCTTCTTCTGCCTCTGTGTTGAACCATAAAAAAGGTGTGATCCTGTTCATAGATTTAAATTATTTTATCAGCTAATTGTAATACCAGTTAATATACTCCACCAGCTCCGGATAATTTTATCCGGAAAATATTTTTTTATCATAAAACGTGTGTAACGAACGAAAATGAATCCTTCCATTGAGAAGGATTCATTTATCAATATCAGGAAACTGCTTCAGCGAGGCGGCCAGCTTCTTCCATTTCCTTCATTCCTTTCTGATGATTTTCATCGTAGCTGATCATCCACTGTATGCCGAATTTATCTTTGCACATACCGAAATAAGCTCCCCAGAAAGTTTTCTGTACCGGAAGTTCAATTTTTCCATCAGCGGACAACCCATTGAACAATTTGTCTGTTTCTACTTCACTTTCAGTACTTACGCTGATGTAAAAATTATTTCCGATCACAAGCTTTTGTCCCATGGATTCCAGTGCGTCTGTGCCCATCAGGATATTTCCTTTTCCGACCGGCAATGAAACATGCATGATTTTGTCCAGGTCTGGTCCTGATAATTTAGCAGCTTCCCCTGTATCGCGGAATCGTGTAAGGTTCACAAATTCTCCACCGAAAACGGATTTATAAAATTTAAAAGCCTCTTCGGTATTTCCATTAAAATTCAAATAAGGATTGATCGTTGCCATAATTCAAAATTTAATTGTGATATGATGTGGTTGTAAAACTTATTCATTCATCTACATGGCAAACGTAGGAAGTGTGTGGATTGTTTACAGGGTGCAGATACGGCAAACTCGGGGTTCTTTGCGACAATTGTGGGAACCACGGAGGCAGGGAGTCACGGAGTTTCACTGTGATCCTCCGTGTCATTGTGCCTCCCTGATTCCCTCTTAAAGTTACAGTTTTAGCCAACCATTTACCATTCATTAGGGTAGAATGCGACAGAAGTTATCTTAGATTTGGTTCATGAAGCACTTATCCATCCTTGTTCCGGAAGGTGATGTAAGTATTACCAACATTGAAGGAACTCACCAGATATTTTCCCATATTAATGATTACCTCGTTCGTTCAGGAAAAGAAAAGCTTTTCACGATACAGCTGGTTGGACTCCGGAAGGATTCAAGGATAAAAAATGGATTGTTTAGTATTCACCCCGAGGTTTTGCTGGATGAAGTGGAGAAAACAGACCTGATTATTATCCCCGCATTGCAAAGCAATATTCCGACAGCCCTGCAAAAGAATGCAGAATTTATTCCGTGGCTGGTAAAACAGCACAATAGCGGAGCGGCAATTGCCAGCTTATGCCTTGGATCTTTTTTACTTGCTGCAACAGGTTTATTAAAAGGAAGGAAATGTGCAACGCACTGGGTTGCAGCAAATGATTTCAGGAATATGTTCCCTGATGTGCAACTTGTTCCCGACAGCATAATAACGGATGAACAGGGAATCTATTCAAGCGGGGGCGCTTATTCGTCTCTTAATCTCATTCTGTACCTGGTTGAAAAATATGCAGGAA
>JBJMLW010000426.1:0-4472 GCA_045805105.1 Flavisolibacter sp.
TATGAACTGCCTGTTCTAATAAATACAGGATGGGTAGAGTAAATAAGATGTTCTTTTTTCCGAAATATCACCTTTTCAAATTTTAATTCAGGTCTAGCGCCTTGTTTGTTTGCCCGGACTTGTTTGTTTTACCGACATACATTCGCAAACAAACACAGCGCCCCCAGGAAACCAATAATAACACGCAGCACGCATTTTAGATCTATAGATTATCCGGATAAAGAACGCTCACAAACGCGAGTTCGTAGCGGAGGCTTCGATCTAAGAAAACTTCCAATCGAACTCGATTGAATTTTTTGCTCCACTTTTTTTTTCAAGAAAAAAAGTGGAAAGAGAACATTTACCCTATATAATCCGTAAGGTATGAAGCTATTGATAAAAACCTTTTCAACTTTTCGGCAGAAGAATGCGCTCGGTTTTAGAAGGATATCGTGGCGGAGGCACGTCCATAGTAACATGTGCCGGTGATGGGTGCAACACTTTTGAAATTCTTCCTTCTTTTTTCATTCGTTCATAAGCATGCTGCCATTCCGGATATCCTGTTCCTGGCTGGTGCCAGTTAACTATGGATGCTTCATCACACCAGTTGAGCAGCTTTGGCATTGCTTTCTTATGTGCATCAGCAATACGATATCTTTTCATATCTGCTTCATCATTCCACAATGTCCATGGTCCAGAAAGTAAGATTTTTATCCATCAGCGTTTTTCCTTTCATAAAGCCATTTGCTTTCTGAGCCTGGTTACCGGAACGCATGGCATGGATCATAAAAGATGGCAGGTATAAAATTGACCGCAGTCTGAGCCGGGTGATGGAAACAAAAGGCATAAGAATATTTGTAGCAGAAATGTACGAATTAAATCTGCTGAATTCATGCCACATCAGAAGCAGACTCACCTGCACTAAGGAGAAATTAAAATGGATGATTCCCTGTTTCAAGTGATCAAACACCCGCCTCTTCATTTGTTTCTGGCAATCTATTTGAAGATACTCCAACGCTAATCTTTTTATTAAAAAATAAAAACACTTAACTATGAAACTTCCAATTATCAGCCTGTTTGCGGCTGTCGTTCTCGCTTCATGCGGGTCTTCGAGAACATCAACAAATACAAGTGCAGCATACGGTTTACCGGTTGTAATCAGATCAGATTTTGAAGCTCAGTATCCAACAGCTACCAATGTTACATGGTCGAAGTTCGATTATGCAACAACACCAATTGACTGGGAACTTACAGACTGGTCATCAATGGACAATAACGATTATGTAGTGCAGTTTGATATGGGTTCAGATAAAATGTATTCATGGTACGATGAAACTGGTCACTGGATTGGAACAGCGTACGCAGTTGCAAATAATTCAATGCTGCCATCAGCAATTAATACAACGCTGACTAGTAACTACAGCGGATATACTATTGAAAGTGTTCAAAAGGAAATGTGGAAAGACAAAACAGCATACGAAATCAAAATGAAAAATGGTGATGCAAGAAAGAAAGTGCTGATTGATATGAATGGTACGGTGTTGAAAGAAAAAGATAAGTAAGGCGGACGGCAGACGACAGTCCATAGTCGACAGATGAGTCTGAAAAGGCATGAGGCGTAACTGCTTCATGCCTTATTATTTAAATAAATTTTGGGCTGTAGGAATTATTTTCAAAAGAAATTTTTGTCTTCGAAGACTCAAAACTGGTTCGTATCTATTAAGTGAATTGAGAATTTCTAATTGTGCTGTGGACTGTTGTCTGAGGACTGTTGACTATTTATATAACTTCTGTTCGGAAGTATAATACGTAATCCTTCCATTAATCATCTTATTCACGATCTTTCCTCCTGTTGGACTCTTTTTCATTTTTGAATTATGAATCTTCAGAAAGTCCCTCACTTCGCCACTAATGATTTCAGGATTTTTTTTCCTTATCTGTTTAATGGCATTTTGAAGAACAAACGGAATGGCTTTTATTAATGCCCTGATTTTGTCATCAGGAATTTTATTGGCAATCGAGAAAGGTGATATTCCTGCTTTCCATAGGATTTCATCTGCGTAAGCATTGCCAATTCCCCTTATGGATTTCTGGTCGAGCAGAAGGTTTTTAATGATCGTTTTTTTTCGTGACAGCAGTTCTTTTAAGAATGAAAAATTTATTTCTTTGGAAAGCGCATCCGGTGCATCCTTTTCTTCCGGGTTGAGCGTAGGTGTTGCTGACGACTGGTAATCCGTTAATGCAAGTCCTGCATCATTACTGAATAAAAGTTCCATGATGGTATATTTCGCATCATTCTTTTTTTCGAAGGCCGACATGCCGCCACGCAACATCAGGTGCCAGCCGAGGACATTTCCGTTACTGAAAGCAAAATGAATTTCCTTGCCTTCCCGGTAAACTTTTTTTAATGCAGAACCTTCCAGGCTTTTCTTCAGCTTCGCAGCAGTTACTTTTAATTTTTTTTTATTGAGAACCTTTACCTGCTTTAACTTTTTCCCCGCAAATTTTTTTTCCAGGTTCTTACTGAATACTTCCAGGTCGGGTAGTTCGGGCATAGTGAATTGTTTAACCACAGAGACAGAAAGACACTCAGTAACACAGAGACTGCTGTCGACTGATGTCTGTGGACCGTGGACGATTATCTATACGCTTCTTCGATTTGGTTTCCTATCTGGTCTACAAATTTCTGATCCTTCGCACCGTCTATACGCCAGTTGTGAGTGAGCTTTTTAATAATTCCTACATGCATGTCATTAAGTGTAACGTCTAGTTCGGAGCAGATACCATCAACACATGTTTGTGAAATCGGCACAGCATCACCTTTATATATTTTACCATCGTACTCGAACACTACAGGTACAGGTTCTTTTTTCAGTTGATCAATAAATTCTTCCATCAGTTTGATGAGACGTTTCTTTTGCGTTTTAGCCGTTGTGCTCCATTTTTCTTTATCAAATCTTTTATGGGCAAGTTTAAATTTGAGCCCTGTTAGTGTAGTGGAATAATCATTTGCATTCAGCTTCTTTACATTCTGGTGTGCAAGTATGTACCAATGGTATTCTGTTCCAACCGGAACACCCGATCCTTCGGGTGCTTTTCCTGCCCTGCGTTTGGTAACAGCATATGAAATTTCCCAGAGGTCGGGTGTAATCTTCGTTTCTTTCCATTCTCCTTTATCATAATACCATTTGTGACTCCTTCCCACTTTCATCCCGGTATACTGCTGGCCTTCGAAACTCTTGAATTCATTGTATGATTTTGAAAGGTCTTTCCCGGTTTCTTTTTTTGACCTTGATCTTGCGGATGATTTTTTCTTGGATGCTATGGTTGTACGTCGAAGGGAAGGTTTTCTTTTCGTTGCTGTGCTCATGTTATTTGATTATAAATATGTTGCTTCAAATTGTATTCCATAAGCGTCAACCGTGAAACGTGAACGTGAAACGTCAAAGGGGAGCTGTAATTCAGACGAATCAGGGACATAGACACTGAAGATTTTTCTGCTATCCTGGCTTCAGATCCCATGAATCGCGATGATTGTGTTTCACGTTTCACCTTTCACGTCTCCCCCAATCGTTAATGATTCCAAAAACCTGACAAAATATTTACTGTTTATCAATGAGTTATAAAGGAACGCTTTAAAAAACATGCCATTTTTCTTGGGTTGGATAGGTGTATTGCCATACTTTTGCGCTCCCGTAAAACAGCTGTGAGCTTTGAGCTTCTAGCGGTAAGAAGGGAATAGTATGGAGGATGGTCCATACTATATTATTCATCAAATGCTGGAGGTATCGACTCGAAGCTCGAAGCTCACAGCTTTAAACTTTTCTCAAATGAGCAAATTACATTTTACAACAAAGCATGCGAATGCGGCTACCGTGCAGCGTAACTGGTACGTTGTTGACGGTACCAATCAAACCGTGGGACGTATGTGCGCTCGTATTGCAGCGGTTCTCCGCGGCAAGAACAAGGCATATTACACCCCTCACGTAGACTGTGGCGATTTCGTAATTGTTACGAACGTCGACAAAGTGAAGTTTACAGGCAACAAAATGCAGGAAAAAGTTTACGACCATTATACGGGTTATCCTGGTGGACGTAAGGAAGAGATTGCGATTGATCTCATCAAGCGCAGACCCGAAGTTCTTATTGAAAGAGCAGTAAAGGGAATGTTACCAAAGAACCGCCTGGGTCGCCAGATGTATAAAAAATTATTTGTGTATGCCGGAGAAGAACATCCACATGGCGCACAGCAACCCAAAGAATTAAAATTCTAAACGCTACGCGCTTCGAGCTACGAGCTGCGCGAAGCACAGGCATAAAGCCAGAAAAAATAAATGGAAAAGCAAAAAAATAGTGTTGGTCGCCGGAAACAGGCAGTAACAAGGATCTTTATTTCAAAAGGATCCGGCAGCATCACTGTAAACGACAAGGATTTCAAAGCATACTTCCCTCTTGTTTACCTGCAGAACCAGGTAACAAGACCTTTAAAAACA
>JBJMLW010000427.1:0-2362 GCA_045805105.1 Flavisolibacter sp.
GAGCGCAATATCGTTGATGGTAACATCGCCATCAATAACGAAAGAATAAACGCCATTGCCTTTTTTCTTCAAATCATAAGTGAGGTCATAGCCCTGGTCGAGCTTACCAAGACTAAACCAGGAATCCTGGTGAATATGAACAGAATCGTTGCAGGCACTACTATTAGATACAGGTGATACTATGGTAAGCAATTTGTTGTATTTCTCTTCTTCTCTGAAAGTTTTTTGATCATAACGTGGCTGTACATTTTTTTGGTTTGGAAAGACCCAAATCTGTAGAAACCGTACAAATTGATCATTGTTCTTATTCTTTTCAGAATGCGTGATGCCGGTACCTGCACTCATGATCTGCACATCGCCTTTTCGAATGACCTGAGAATTGCCGGTATTGTCTTTATGTTCCAGGTCTCCTTCAAGAGGTATGGAAATGATCTCCATATTATCATGAGGATGACTGCCAAAGCCCATGCCGGGGGCTACAGTATCATCGTTCAAGACGCGAAGGGCACCAAAATGAATCCGCAGCGGATCGTGATAACCGGCAAAGCTGAAGGTATGCCAGGAGTCCAGCCAGCCATGATTGGCGTGCCCCCGGGTGGTAGATTTGTGTAAAACTGTATGCATGGGGATTTTAGATTTACTCCCGATAATTCGGGATTAAGATTTCAGATTTACAATTTATTGGATGTCAGCTTTAAGGATAGCATATTGGTCAGAACCAGGATTTGAGGGGTTAATGGATTTTATAGGAAAATGGATCAGGTAATAAGGTTGAAGTGGATTGAATCTCGGATCTCAGATGTTTTGATCTTTGAAATATGAAAATTTCTACCTTAATCTTAAAAATTTCATTATTCATATTCATAAAAAATCAGACATCAGCACATTTGTGATCTGACATTTTTTTTCATTCAACCTTCATACGCAGGAAATGGTGAACCGCCTTGATGGTCCCAAAACTTCAGGCTCTCCCATTAAATCCGTTAATCCCTTAAATCCTGGTTCAGGCAATCCAGTTCTGTTCTAGACAGTTACCCTTTCATCTACAATCTTTTCACCCAGCCAGAGGAATTCTTTAATAAATAGGTCCACGCTTTTACGGAAAGATACATCGATCAGGTTTCCTTCAGTGTCAAATTTTTTATCAACCTGAGGGGTGACCAGCATGTAAGGAGAACCAATGCCGAACAGGGCGAAGATCAATTCCTGAAGCTGCATCGCTGCCCTTATACCGCCCAATGCACCGGGAGAGGCTGTAACAATACCAAAAACTTTATGGTGTTGTTTAGGAAAATGATCGAGCAGGTTTTTTAAAGCAGCGGAATAACTACCATTGTATTCCGGAGTTACCAATATATAGGCCTGCGCCCTGAACATCTGTTCTGCAACATTTCTCAATTCTTCCGGAGCTGCATCTACTGTAGTGAAAACTGTTTGCAGTTGGGGTGTTTCAACGTCTCTCAGATCAATGATATCAATTTCGTGATCAGATATTTTTTCTATTTCCATTTTTAGGTGTAAAGCCACGCGTACAGTCATGCTGTTTCCTCTTGGACTTCCTGATATGATCGCTATTTTCATAATTTCTATTTAGTAAAGTTAGTTAACCGGTGTTGTAACATCAAATAGTATTCCTTTATCCTTTCTGTGCAAGAATGTCAGTTTACTCTTTGCTCTTTATCTTTAAAGCCAAACAAATAACATGCTCAACCGAAGAAAGTTTTTAGGATCATCTTTATTATCCTCTGCCGGACTGCTTTTTAAAAGAGCACCATTGAATATAACTGATCAGCATAATAATAAAAACAACCCTTTTGTCATCTCTACCTGGGCTCCTAATGTAAAAGCCAATGCGGCAGCCTGGACGGTACTGGAAAAAGGAGGAAGAGCGCTGGATGCAGTGGAGACAGGCGTGCAAGTACCGGAAGCCGACCCCACCGATCAAAGTGTGGGATATGGCGGATTGCCAGATCGTGATGGCAAAGTGACACTGGATGCCTGTATCATGGATGAAACAGGAAATTGCGGAGCAGTGATGTTCCTGGAAAATATCATGCACCCGATAAAGGTAGCAAGGCTGGTCATGGAAAAAACACCCCATGTGCAGTTGGCAGGTGAAGGAGCATTACAGTTTGCGCTGGCAAATGGATTTAAAATGGAGAATCTGCTGACACCAGAAAGTGAGAAGGCTTATAAAGAGTGGTTAAAAACTTCGAAATATGACCCAATGACAATTCCGAAACTGCTGGAAAAAAACAATCAACCAGGTCAGATCAATAATCATGATACAATTGGTATGCTGGCTATGGATGCAGCCGGTAACCTGAGTGGTGCGTGCACTACCAGTGGTATGGCCTATAAA
>JBJMLW010000428.1:0-4788 GCA_045805105.1 Flavisolibacter sp.
AAAGGTGAAGCTGTCGTATTCCAATTTACCTCCGGCTTTCAAGGGACTGAAGGTGGTACAGCTTTCCGATATTCACAGCGGAAGCTTTACCGACAAAGAGGCTGTTGAAAGGGGCGTTGAAAAAGTATTGGCTTTACAGCCGGACCTGATCCTGTTTACAGGTGACCTGGTAAATAACCAATCGTCTGAAATGGAAAATTATATTGAAGTGTTTAGCCGATTAAAAGCTCCGCTGGGTGTTTTTTCTACGCTTGGAAATCATGATTACGGTGATTATATGCAATGGGATAGCCCCTATGCAAAAAAGCAGAATCTTGAGCAGCTCAAAAATATTCATGCACAGATGGGATGGCGGCTGTTGATGAATGAGCATGTTGTTCTTGAAAAGAACGGAGAGAAAATCGCCATCATTGGGGTGGAAAACTGGAGTGCCAAAGCCCGTTTTCCCAAATATGGCGATCTTAAAAAAGGTTATGCAGGTTCAGAAAATATTCCTTTCAAAATACTAATGAGTCATGATCCCTCGCATTGGGATGCAGAAGTAAGAAAGAAATACCAGGATATAGACCTTATGCTGGCAGGACATACGCACGGGATGCAGTTTGGTGTTGAATTGCCATGGCTTAAATGGAGTCCTGTTCAATATGTTTATAAGCAATGGGCCGGGCTCTATGAAGAAGGTTTGCAGAAATTATATGTGAACCGTGGCTATGGGTTTATTGGTTACCCGGGCAGGGTGGGTATTCTGCCGGAGATCACCCTGATACAACTGGTATAGGAATCTTCGCAGAGGGCACAGAGAATACTGGGAAAATCATGCTTAAGCTGTTTCCTCTGTGAGAAACCTTTCATTAGATTTAAACCTTAAACCTTTGGTTTTGTCTATACGCTTAAAGAGACAAGGCCAGGAGTATTAAGGAGAAGAAAGAGATTGTTCCTTTTCCCTTACTCTTTTATCTCTTAGCCGCCCGCAGGGCAATGAATCAGCTGCCAATGACCGCCAGACTAATACTTTTGATGATGTTAGGCATTTTTGCCACTTCAGTCGTCAGTGCACAAACACCGGTGAAGCAGACTGATATTGATACATCATTGATAGATTATGATGTTCTCTTTGACGACTTCGAAGCCATACTCGATTCAATGACTGCGCCGCGCAGTTTTCTTTTATTCAACATGGCTACTGCCAATAATTATTATAGTTACCAGTCCAAGTCCACTTTTTACCTCGAGAACAGGACAAAAACAACGTGGACACCTTCTTTAGGATATTTTTCAAAAAAGGGATGGGGGGTAAGTGGTACTTCAGTTGTTATTGATGACGGAGAGCATTTAAATCCCTTCCAGTTTTACCTGACCGGCTCCTATGATTACCTGGAAAAAAGAAATTGGGTTAGTGGCATCGCGTTTACACGTTTTTTTACAAAGGACTCGCTGCCGTTTTATACATCGCCGCTGAAAAATGAGATATATGCTTATTTTACTTACAGGAAGCCATGGATAAAACCATCTGTCGCGGTCAGCTATGGTTGGGGAAAGAGATCGGATTTGGAAGAGCGTGAAGAATATATAACGTCGCTGAGGCTTGTGCTGAATGGTTTTACAAGAGTAGATACACGAGAAAGCATCAATGACCTGAATATTATGACAGCAGTGCGTCATGATTTTTTCTGGATGAATGTGATGGGAAAAGATGATTATGTACGGATCACACCGCAGGTTGTATTTACCAGCGGAACACAACGGTTCGGGTTTAACCAAACGATCAGTACATATGCTTCTCTTCCCAGGACGGGCGTAAATATATTATCTAATTCAGACAATATTTACCTCGACGACAAGTTATACTTTCAGCCGCTTGCTTTAACTGCCTATATGAAAGCAGAATATTCTAAAGGAAAATTTTATATACAACCACAACTGCTGTTTGATTATTATTTCCCTGCAACCGAGAATAAATTCAACACGATTTTCGTTTTGAATGCAGGTGTTATTTTTTAGTTGTTTATTTTTTTATTAACAAGGAACAATTTCCAATGGCATTAATCTTGACTTCAATTGCATACATTTAATCTCATTTTATGAAAATGAAACTCTTAACCATCGTCGGTATTCTCGTTGCACAAGCCAGCTTTGCACAATTTCATATTGGTATAAAAGCCGGAACAAACATTACAAAAGTTGACGGAAAATCATTCAGGGATGAATTCATGTACGGTTATCACCTGGGTGGATTCGCAGAGATTGGACTCGGGGGAAAATTAAGTTTACAACCTGAAGTACTTTTCAGCCAGACATCCACAAGGCTTGACAGCAGCTTCAGACATGTATACCAGGATGCCACTTCTTTTTCCAACTACAAGGATGTGAAGTTGAATTACCTGAGCATACCTATGATGCTGAACTACAAAGTAGGCAGCCTTCTCACACTTCAGGCAGGACCACAGGTAGGTATCCTGATTGATCAGAATAAAAAATTATTCGACAATGGTAAGGAAGCTTTCAAACATGGCGACTTTTCCATGGCAGCCGGTGCTGTGATCAACATCAGCAAACTTCGAGTTTCAGGACGCTACAATGTTGGACTGTATAATATCAGCGACATTAATGACCAGGAAAAATGGAAAAACCAGGGATTCCAGCTATCGCTTGGCTTTGCCCTCTGATAACATCTGAAAATCTTATCCTCTCGTTTGTCCAGACAAACGAGAGGATTTTTATTTTCAATGGTTCCCTTGTCCAACAGAATTTCGTTAACACGGGGTTTTTATTTTCTTTCAGTGTATATTTTTTAATGTCATAGAGTTCTTTCCACTTTTTTTCTTGACAAAAAAAGTGGAGTAAAAAAGTCAAGCGAGTTCGAAGGGATTCTTGCCTTAGACCGGAGTTTTCCTCTGACGAACTCGCGTTTGTGAGAGTTCTTTATTCGGATAATCCATTGGTGGAAGATGGTGCTGCGTGCCATGGGTGGTTTCCTGGGGGCGCTGTGTTTGTTTGCGAATGTTTGTTGGTAAAACAAACAAGTCCGGGCAAACAAACAAGGCGCTAGACCTGTCCTATAATTTGAAGCGTTGACTTTTTGGTAAAAAGAACTGCTTATTTACTCTACCCATTCTGTATTTATTAGAAGAGTCAGTTCAGATTATTTCAAAAGGATAGTAGAAATGCCGCAAGATGCAAATCGCACCACAATGCCCACAGATCGAACTAAAGAAACGTTCCAGTGCCTTATTTTTTGCTTCGAAAAGAGATCCTTTAACCAAATTGATTGAAGCGAAAAATACAGCACCTTTCGTTGCGCCGAATAACACGCGTCAGCCATTTCAAACCTAAAGCCTTCGGGCTTAAAGACTGTCACCGCCGGCGATCCGTCAGCGGTGACTTCGATCTAAAAGACTGTTCCGCATCGGATCGCCTTGAATTTTGGGCTGCACCTTTTTTTTCAAGAAAAAAGGTGGAAAGGAAAATTTACACTAATTGTAAATTCTAACCAATTCGGTTTGAAAATAAACGGGTGCCGTAAGCCAAGTGCTTTATTGAAGTTTCAATCTATCGGAATGTTACAAATTCCAATACGTGAATAATATCCACTGCCGAAGGCTTAAATTTGCACCTCCGAATATTGATCATTAAACAGAACGTGTGAATTTTAATCTGAAGCCAGAAGAAGAAATTGATTTCATTCCCATCATCCCCGTTGCCGAGAATGACGGAGATGGAAATGAAAAAGTGATTATACCCACTGATATTGCAATACTTCCATTGCGTAATACGGTTTTATTCCCCGGTGTTGTATTACCGATTACAGTGGGCCGCGATAAAAGCATTAAGGCAGTAAACGATGCTTACAAAGGTGATAAGCTGATCGGTGTTGTTGCTCAAAAGGATAGTTCAGTGGAAGATCCTTTGTCGAAAGACCTTGAAACCATAGGTACCGTTGCCAAGATCGTCAAGCAGATCAAAATGCCCGACGGAGGAACAACCATCATTATACAGGGAAAAAGCAGGTTTGCTATTCAAAGCATTTCCCGGGAAGAACCATACTTCAAAGCAAAGATCAGCGTGGTGGAAGAAGAAGAAGCACCCAAGGATCCTGATTTTGAAGCTTATGTTGCCAACATCAAAGACCTTGCAACAGAGATCATCCAGCTTTCACCCAACATTCCAACAGAAGCATCGGTGATCCTTCGCAATATTGAAAGTGCATCTTTCCTCATTCATTTTGTTTCAAGTAATCTCACAATAGACATACGTGATAAGCAACGGCTCCTTGAGATCAATAACATCCGTGAGCGTGCCGATATCCTGATGCAGTACCTGCAGAAAGAACTGCAGTTCGCAGAATTAAAAAACAAGGTGACGAATAAAACACGCACTGAAATTGACAAACAGCAGCGTGAATATTTCCTGCAGCAGCAATTAAAAAGCATCAAGGAAGAACTGGGGGGCGATCCGAATGAAAGAGAAATAAAAGAACTGCAGAAGAAATCCGAAACAAAAAAATGGCCGGAGGCAGCACGCGAAACTTTCCGAAAAGGAATAGAGAAACTGGAACGCATGCATCCAAGCACACCGGATTATTCTGTGGTGTACAATCACCTCGACCTGATGCTCGATCTACCCTGGCAGGATTATACCAAAGATGTTTATGACTTAACGAAAGCAAAGAAGATTCTCGATGCCGATCATTATGGCATGCAGAAAATCAAGGAAAGAATTTTGGAATACCTCGCGGTTCTGCAACTGAAGGGGGATATGAAAAGCCCGATACTATGTTTTTATGGTCCG
>JBJMLW010000429.1:0-2204 GCA_045805105.1 Flavisolibacter sp.
AGTGCCGCCGTCGTTCGTGTATATCTTCACCGGTTGATCCGTTATACCGGCCACATTGTTGCGCGAAAGCGGCCGCCCCCAGAAATCGAAAAACTGACCTAACGTAAGCGTCTTTCCGGCGTCGAGATGAATCTTGCCGGAGGTATCGCGCGTATGCGCCGGATACAAGCATCCCGGGATCCAGTGGAACAGAACAATTGAGTGTTATTGAAAATGACCTGATCAGGATTGGGTTTACCAGCAAGGGCGGGCAACCCAAGTGGGTAGAGCTGAAAAAATTCAAAGGGCCTGATAGTAACGTTGTAAAATTATCTTCTACTGACTTCGACAGGATTTCCTATCCCATTGTTACACCAGGTGGAAAGACCACAGAAATATCATCGTTGTATTTTTCAGGAGGCGAAGTTGTAAAAAACGGAGACGTACAAACGATTACTTATAGTGTAACCACACCTGATGGAAATTCAATACAGCACCAGTTTGTTGTCCGTCCTGATTATATGGTTGACTTTAACCTGCAGTTAAACGGTGTAAACAAATTGCTTACAAACAATACACTTTATTTCAACTGGCAGAACAAGGCGATCCAGTTGCAAAAAGACCTTTCCTATGAAAGGCAGCAATCGCAGATTGGTTATAGGGAAGATGGAGATTATGATCATAGTTCTGCTACCAGAAACAGCAGTGAGGAATTCAAGCACGCCGTTAACTGGGTAGCAGTGAAGCAACAGTTTTTCAATACAACTTTCATTGCAAAAAATAATTTTACCGGAGGTGAAATCAGCTGGAAAGCACCTGAAAGCACTGATCAGAAAACTGTAGTTGAAGCAGTGGCAAACATGAGAATTCAATTATCTTCCGGTAATAGTGCAAATGTGCCTCTTGCTTTTTATTATGGTCCAACCGACTATAAAATTCTGAAGAAGTACGGGAATGATATGGAGGACATGGTAAATCTTGGTAGTGGCATGTTCGCATTTGTGAAATACATTAACCGGTGGGTAATCATCCCGATATTTAATTTCTTTGCAAGCTTTGTTTCAAATTTTGGTATTGTAATTTTATTGCTCACACTTTTTATACGTTTACTGATCTCACCTCTTACTTATTCGAGTTACCTGAGTGGCGCAAAAATGAAAGTATTGCGCCCTGAAATTGAAAAACTCAAGGCGAAATATGGTAGCGACCAGCAACAGATAAGCATGGAGCAAATGAAACTTTTCAAGGAAGCGGGTGTGAATCCGTTGGGTGGATGTATACCCGCATTGCTCCAGATCCCTATCTTCTTTGCATTGTATAGTTTCTTTAACTCGAATGTTGCTCTGAGAGGGCAACATTTTCTATGGTCTAAGGATTTGTCTCAATACGATTCAATCCTGGATTTTGGAAATGTTCCATTGCTAAGTTCCATCTATGGAAATCATGTAAGTCTTTTTACAATAACAGCTGTACTTACAAGTTTCCTGATTTCTTTATACAGTATGAGCATGACACCCGATCAGAATAACCCGGTGCTGAAATACATGCCCTATTTTTTTCCGATAGTTCTGCTGTTTATTTTCAACAAGCTGCCTTCAGGACTTACATGGTATTATACTGTATCTAACCTGATAACACTTGCTCTTCAGTTCGTTATTCAGAAATATATTATCGATCATGATAAGATCCTGGCTAAAATTGAAATAAACAGGAAAAAACCGAAATCAAAATCAAAATTTCAGGAGCGGCTTGAACAGATTCAGGAACAACAAAAGCAGCTAAAACAAAACCAGAATAAAAACCGCCGATAAGTTAAAGTTCTCCCGGATAACATCCGGGATTTGCTTTTACGCAACTATTCATGATATTTGAAACGTCTTATACATTGATAACCTGTAAATATGAAATTAATAATCCCGGCCTTAATACTTTCACTCGGTTTAGTCTGCGAGGCACATGCGCAAAAGAAGTTTACAGAAGGCACAATTTCCTATGATATTGTTATCAATACCGGTTCAGATAAGCCGCGAAATGCAGATTATCTTGATGGAACAACTGTTGTCAATTATATCAAGGGAAATAAAAGCCGGACTGAAACAGTCAGTCTTTTAGGCACACTCACAACCATACATGACCGTGATAAAAACTCCATTGTTATTCTTAAAGAATTCGGAGAACAGAAGTATATGGTAACAATGACACCTGATGACTGGAAGGATGCCAAT
>JBJMLW010000430.1:0-2459 GCA_045805105.1 Flavisolibacter sp.
ATTGAGTTGCCTTTTAATTTCAATATTCTGGTAAACAGTCTGCTCGGGCAGTAAACGCAGATCCTGGAAAACAATACTGATATGCGATTGGCGGTATTTTGCAAAATCTTCCGCACCAAATTTGCTGATCTGGTGTTGATCGTATGACACGGTTCCATTGTATTCGTGCCTGATTCCGTAAAGGAAGTGCATGAGAGATGTTTTGCCACTTCCCGATGGAGCAACAATCTTGATGAATTCACCTTTGTCTACCCGGATGTTTTTTCCCCAAACTTCAGAAGTCCCTTTCCTGGAGTCATCAAAATATTCCGGCAATAACTGGTCGATCTGTAAATACATCTGTAAAATTAAAAGCCACAGTCACAATCCGGGAATGTGAACTGTGGCTTTAAGATAAAATATGATTAATGAACAGGCGTTACTGGTTTTGTCATCATAACGGAATCTGTTCCGTTCAACATCACTTCAGGAAATTGATTAACTCTTAATTTTTTTGCATCTGACATTTTTTGGGCATACTGGTTAAGCTGTTTCAGACTGTTTGTGGATTTATCTACAAGGTTGATCGTATATTCCGCTGTAACAGATTTGTTTTTGTATTCACCGGTTGTTCCAATAATATTCTGCCACGTAGCAATAGATGCATTTGCCTGGGCGGAATCGTATGCATTCTTTGCATCCGTTGCTGAAATTCTGCAGATCTTCTGGAGGTCAACATACATGCCAGTTGAATGACCACTGATCTCATCCGCAAAAGGAACTTTATTATTTCCTCCTGCAATGAAGCCATTTACTGAAGATGAATCATTGCTTGCAACAAACCAGTCATTGGAAAGTTTATAACTCACTTTATCCTTAGGCAACGCACCCATTTTTTCCTCTACAATGTTCAATAATTTTTGAAAGGACTGCCTGTTGCTCACAGAACTTGCAAACAGCACGTGCATGTCGGGCTCAGTCCTTGAATAGGTATATGGTTTTGTGCCTTCACCATAAGAAGGAATGGTAACATCCTTTTTCTTCATTTTAACATCAGTAACTGCAATTACAAATTCACCTTTCAGTGCTGCCAGTAATTCATCGAGACTGTAATTCATTTCACCAAGATAACCGTTAGCCATGCCGTCGAAACCTGATGCCCTTAAAAATTCGCGGATACCTTTCGGATCCATATTTGTTGCGAAATAACCAATGACATCCTGAGAAGGAATTCTGTTTATGACAGCCTCACTGATTTTCCTGGTTTCAAATTTATCAACGACCTTAGCCATTTCGTCGCCGAAATAGGCTTTTAATTTGACAGTGATCTTACCATTATCAAAATTCAGTGTATAGGTTGCTGCGTTTCCCTCGAGGAGTGTATTCACTTTCATCATGGAAAGTACACCACCACCCATTGAAGAAAGATAATCTGAACCGTTTACAAACACGTGCAGGTCCCCGGTCTCTTTCATCATGGCGCTATACCTGTCATCTTTTTCGATAGAGTTATCAGATTTGAGGGATAACAGGTCTTTTGAAAAATTGCGCAGAGAGTCGGCAGAGAAAGAACTATTTGGATTGCCATAATTGCGCCTAGCAAAAGGGTTGCTTTGCGCAAAAATGGGAACATCATTAATTACAAAGAAACGGTTGTCATTCCATGTAAGAACAGCTGCAGTACTCAGGTTGGCGTATTTCAGGTCACCATCCTTTTTTACTTCAATATCCTTTTTCATGTTCTTAACCATTGATTCAAACGCTGATTCATCCTTGATTTTGCCTTCAAAAACGCCGTAACCACCAGTGCCCTGTTTCCTTATAAAATAGGCAAAGTCTGATTTCAAATCGACACCCGATGTTTCAGGATTTTCAAGAATTTTTTTTGTTACTGAATCCTGTTCATCCTTAGCCATATCCCTGAACCAGTTTGTTTCCTTGATTTCCTTCCAGCTGAGTTTTGAGGTAAGTGAGCTGGTATTAATCTGCAGAACGAGGAAGGCATCTTTTGGTATGGCAAGATCTGATTTGCCTCCATTTTTACACGATACAAAAAACACTGTAGCCAGTGCAATAGCTGTCAGTAATGGTATTCTTTTCATTTTACATTTGTTAATGAGCGTCAAATAAACAAAAAATCAGACAAATTTTCCAGTGAAAAAGTTTTTTGTTCTCCTGAGCGTAAATCTTTAACAGTTACAGATTTAGAATCTATTTCCCTTGCACCTGTGATGGCTACAAATGGTATATTTTTCTTTTCTGCATATTTAAACTGTTTATCCATTTTTGCCTGTTCATGAAACAGTTCAGCAGAGATTCCTTTTTTTCTTAATAACTGCATCATGTCATATGCATATTTACTTTCATCGTCAACATGTTTCATGAATAAAACTTTTGTATACAACATGGTGTCATTTTGAAACAATGAAAAGTCTTCCATTAAAACATAAATGCGGTCAAGGCCAAATGAAATTCCAACA
>JBJMLW010000431.1:0-2015 GCA_045805105.1 Flavisolibacter sp.
ATCCGTATGGATTAAATAATTAAAAAAATTTGGATCGTGAATATATTTTCATTTCATAGTTCTAACGTCCGGGCTCTGGCATAAGATATCCAAAAGAATAGAGTTTTTCAGCTAAATCAGGTGAAAAATGAATCGAGAAGTGGGACGATTATTGAACGTTCATCCGATATTTCCGTCATCATTCAATATTAAAGAAATCATCCCCAGACCTGCTAAAAACTCATAAGGTAGTATGGTTATTGTAGTTTTGCATTTCAATAGAATGATTGAAGAAACATTAAACTCAGCCATTAAAAATTTATCAGTATGGAAGCAGTAAAATCAACAGCAGAAGGAACAATAGCTATCAAAACGAAACAGGTCAGGGCATTCGGTACGGAAGCGGCACAGGCACCTTTAAACGAGTTAAACATTAACCGGAGAAAACCTACGGCACATGATGTTGAGATTGAAATATTGTTTTGTGGTGTTTGCCATTCCGATCTGCACACGGCAAGAAATGAATGGCACGGCACCATTTACCCTTGTGTGCCCGGTCATGAAATAGTTGGAAAGATTGTAAGCGTTGGTAATCATGTTACAAAATTTAAAGTGGGAGATACCGCAGCAGTAGGATGTATGGTAGACAGCTGCCGGGAATGCCAGTATTGTAAGGAAGGTCTCGAACAATATTGTGAAGAAGGAAATACGGGTACATATAATTCACCGGATCCACACCTGGGAACTCAAACCTATGGTGGTTATTCTGAAAGCATTGTTGTAGATGAAGCTTTTGTTTTAAAAGTTCCTGAAAACCTCGACCTCGCCGCTACGGCACCTTTGCTGTGTGCAGGCATTACAACCTATTCACCATTGAAGCACTGGAATGTTGGTCCGGGTAAAAAAGTAGGTGTTGTTGGTATTGGTGGCCTCGGACATATGGCAGTTAAGATTGCCAAAGCAATGGGCGCAGAAGTTGTGGTATTTACCACTTCGCGTTCAAAGTTTGAAGATGCAAAACGTTTGGGTGCAGATGAAGTTGTGCTTTCAAAAGATGAAGAACAAATGAAAGAATATACCGGCAAACTTCATTTTGTTCTGGATGCTGTTTCCGCACAACACGACATCAACGCATACCTGAACCTGCTTAGGGTTGATGGGTCACTGGCACTGGTGGGTGCACCCGAACATCCGCTTCCGGTTGCTGCATTCAGTCTCATTCCATACCGCAGAAGCTTCGCCGGTTCCATGATTGGCGGGATTGCTGAAACACAGGAAATGCTCGACTTCTGTGGCAAACATAATATCGTTGCAGATATAGAAATGATCAATATCCAGCAGATCAATGAAGCCTATGAACGTTTGTTGAAAGGTGATGTGAAATATCGCTTTGTAATTGACATGGCTTCAATAAAAAAATAATAGGTCGGCTCATAATTTCGAACGGACGAAAAGTATAGACAGAATGGCTAGAATATTTATTACAGGATCTGCAGATGGACTTGGACAATTGTCGGCAAAATCACTGATACAGCAGGGACATACCGTTGTTCTGCATTCAAGAAATGCAGAACGCAAACGTGATGCGATTAAAAACAATCCCAAAGCGGAGGATGTTTTAATTGGTGATTTATCAATGATTGATGAATCAAAAAAACTTGCACAGTCTGTAAATGATTCAGGCATCTTTGATGTTGTGATTCACAATGCCGGTGTTTACCAGGCTTCTTCCAGGGAAATTTTCGCTGTCAATACATTAGCGCCATATATTCTTACGTGTCTTGTAAATAAGCCAAAGCGTTTGATTTACCTGAGTTCCGGTATGCATTTACAGGGACGATCAAAACTGGAAAATTTTAAAACAGGCATTGATCGTATTACCTATTCAGATTCCAAGCTGCATGTGCTGATGCTTTGCAAGGCAGTTGCGCGAAATTGGCCGGATGTTTTCGCGAATGCAGTAGATCCGGGTTGGGTTCCTACAAAAATGGGTGGACGCGGTGCACCGGATGATCTTCATAAAGGTTATGAAACAC
>JBJMLW010000432.1:0-3668 GCA_045805105.1 Flavisolibacter sp.
CAGGATCTCGATCTCCATCCTTGGTTGTTCATACTGTTGATGGTTAGGATCCTGGAACACTACTGCATAATGATAGATGAGTGAGTATTCATTTTTACCTGCAGGAATCGTGAATTCATAAGAAATACCTTCAGCAAGACCTCCACCCGAATCATTACCCAGTTTGATAGAGTGACCACTGCCATTGGGGCAATTGATGGGAAACCCGCCATAGGGATCGAGACCTGCTCCTGGATTATTGAACATCGTTTGACGGTCAGAAACTGGTCCGCCAGAAGCGGTAAGTGATATCACATTTTTCCCATTCACCGCAGCAACAGATCCGGTATAACAAGTCCAACCTCCAAAACTGCCTGTTTCAAAATCAATATTCGGAGGACAATCCTGCGCGCTCGCTGTAAAATAAAAAAGTGAAAGAAGTATCGCTGTGATGAAGGGCAATACGAACCGCGGTAACCGCATACTGTTTCTAAAAAGGGTTTTGAAGATTCGCACTTGCCAATTTTGTACAACTAAATTTAATTGATTTAAGGCGTATTCCGTCACGGATTATTACTATGATTTAAAAAAATCGTTAGCCGTTGAAATACACAACCAGTGTTCTTTGAAAGCCTTTCAAAAGTATCGGATTATAAAACAAATTCATTTGACTGGCAGAATTTGCCTGCGGAGATTCAAGGGATAAAAACGAGAGATTGGATTCGGAGGTTGCTTTCTGAAGCTGCAAAAGGAAGTAGGTATGACGTATTAGGTTTTGGGTAATACGTCGCCCCCACTATTGAGTACTTGAGTATTGGATATTAGTAATTGGGTAATACATCCCTCGGCCATCCGAGCCTTTAGGACCTAATACCCAATTACCCAATTACCAATTACCCTTCTAGTTCTTTGTAATCTTAAACTCCACTCTTCTATTCAACTGTCTACCATCATCGGTTTCATTTGTTGCCACAGGTTTTGTTTCACCATAACCACGCGACACGATCCTGCCTGGTGCAATTCCTTTCGAAACAATGTATTCCATTACAGACCTTGCCCTGTTGTCACTAAGTTTAAAATTATATTCATCGGAGCCCCTGCTATCGGTATGGGCGCTCATTTCAATTTCGATGGCGGGATTATCATTCAACAATTTCACAACCCTGTCCAGTTCAACAAAAGATTCCGGGCGCAGATCCCACTTATCAAAATCAAAGAATACATTATTGAGTCTTACTACCTGTCCAATTTCAATAGGTACGAGATAAAGGTCCTTATGGATCTCTTTATAGCCTGCTTTGACCATTGAATCGAGATTCAGGTTTTCAGAAATAGCAAAGAATTTATCTGCCGTGGCCCTGATGCTGTAATTCTTGTCATAATGCAACACTATCTTAAAAGACCCGTCCAGAGGGTTCGATACGCCATCACCAGCCTTTTCACCGTCAGGAAGTGTTTCATATATCAGCGAAGCGCTCAGAGGCTGATTTGTTTTTTTGTTATAGACGTTGCCACTAACCAGGATAACGGGATCAGGTTTTTCACGCTCAAGCAGTTTAATTCGCACAATATCACTTTCACCAAATCCACCTTGTGCAGAACTCATATAAGCATATTCTCCACCAGCATCCATTGTAAAGAAAGCGTCCCAGTCTTCTGTGTTGATAGGGCTCCCAAGATTTACAGGGTCACTCCATTTTTGCCATGTATTATCCAGGCGTTTTGTCATCCAGATATCGTTGTCGCCGAGGCCACCCGGACGATTACTACTAAAATATAATGTAGCGCCATCAGCTGCGAGGTAAGGTGTCATCTCATCATACTTCGGCAGGTTTATTTTCTTCCCCAATGATTTCGGTTCGCTCCAGGTACCATCGGGTTGAACAAAGCATACATAGATATCATTTAGATAACTTCCCGGTATTTCAGACATGTACAGCAAAAGTGTTTGCGCGTCCTGCGACATGGTGGCTCCATTCTGATGGCCACGATCATATTTTTCATAGTTTTTAATACGGAGCGCCTGCGGCATGCTCCATGTTCCGTTCTTTTTTCTGTAACTCATACTCACACCATTGCCTGCATAGTCCCCATCGATAAATGCATTCCTGATGAGGATACGATTGTTATCCGGAGAGATCCAGAACACTGCATTGTAGGCATAGGTGTTCAAAGGATAATCCATATGAACCGCTTCAGTCCATTTACCTGTTGATGTATCTCTTTCAGAATACCAGATATCCTGTGAGTTGCGGATCGAATTGTATTTGGTGTTGAAGGGATGGTTCTCGCAAATAAAAAATAAAAGGTTTCCGTCGGCCGAAATAGTCGGCCTCAATTCAGCAAGTTCAGAATTGATATTGAAACCTAGATTTTCAATCTTAACTACTGTTCCTTCTTTGATAATATTTTCTTTTTGGGCAATGAGCTTGCCGTTTGTATCAGCAGATGGTTGGGCTGCTGCATATAAATAACAGAATGAAAATAAGAAGAGCAAATTTGCAGTTTTCACGATTTTGGATTTTTGCCAAAATAGCATGAAAATTTGGGGAATAATAGCTTTGGGAGCGATTTCTTTAGGGGATAGGCAGAAGCAGTGAGGAGGGAGGATTCAACAGTAAAAAATGTGTAATACTCAATGATCAATTTTCAATTGCGGGAAACCAATTCCTAATTCCTTTTTTATTCTTTCCCTGTGCACTCTGTGCGAGGCAATCAGGAAAAAATTCTGTACGAAAGAAATGTATAAGGGTCAATAGAGAAGCGCATATCTTCTTCTGCAGATGGCCGATCACTGAATTTCAACTCAAGAAATGCATCGCCCTGAACTATATTCCACAGAAATAATTTTTTATTATTTACTTCTTCACGCAATTCGGGAAGAAGTTCCTGCACCATACCATTCCAGCAGGCTTCCTGCAACTTTTCACTTTCGGAAAGATGCTCCTGGCTTTCGTCTTTTGCACAGTACATGTTTGATGAGAAACGTGTTCCTGTCAATAATAAAATCTCCTGCTGGGTAGTTTTCGCATTCATGGCTAAAAATTTAAACCTTCTTATATAAGACACGAAAGGAAGGTAAGGTTTACCAGATTCGCACTAAGTTTTTGTTAAAAGGATTGTGCCAAAATCCAACATCTTTGTCGATAAACGCTTTAGGCAGGGGAACTGTTTTCTAAAGTTTTTTGTAGAGAGTTAGCCTCAATGTGATCGTGAATCGCGAATGTTCCTGATAATGGCCGCAGCATTTTTAGCAAAGAGTCGCAAGCCTCAACCTCACCCTATAGCCTACCTATTTCCTCCACAACAAAGCATTCACATTGCCTCCAATCTTCTTACCCTGTTCCAATCCTACAGCATTATCCTGTCGCGTATGAATACCTCCTAAAAAACGGCTCAGGGCTGATTCTTCCGCCATGGCCCAGAAAGATTCAAAATGACGGGGTTTGAATTTCAATTCAGCTGAAAATCTTTTCGCGCCTGCATGAGAATCGTCGGTGAAAGAAAAATTATCACCATACATAGAAGTCAGTACGATTGCGGCTGCAGCTGATTGTGTAGAATGTCCCGATGGAAATGCAGGGAAGGGCGGTTCTGGCCAGTATTGTGTCCACCGCGGATTAATGTTCGCTCTCACAAAGCTTGAAGGACGCTCATTGAAATATACTACTTTGGCTTTCCAGCAGTTA
>JBJMLW010000433.1:0-2216 GCA_045805105.1 Flavisolibacter sp.
GACCATTTCCATGAATAAACCCCATTATATGTCCAGCGAGCAGATCAGGCAATTATCAGATGAGGGTCATGTTATTGCTTCTCATACATGGGACCATCACCGCACTGATCGTTATATAAAAGGCGACAGGATGATTCCGGTTGGGAATAAACAAATGAAGTTTAACGACTGGGATGTGCAGCTTACACAAACAAAGAAAAAACTGGAGCAGATTACCGGGAAGAAAATAGATTACTTTGCCTATCCCTTTGGTGTATGGAATGAGGCAGGCATACCCGAAATCAAATCCCGTGGTTACAAAATGGCTTTTCAACTCGCTACAAAACGTGATTCTCTTGAACCACTATATACTGTGCGCCGCATCATCGTAGCTCCTTCATGGTCCGGAGAAGGGCTTATCAGGTCGATGAAAATCAGTTTCAAATAACCCATTGTTGAACATAAGCAACAATAATTCCCCAGATCGGGTGCATACTGATGGATTTGCTGTGTAAATGACCATGATTTGATCTGAAACAGGTTTTTTTCCTGCTTTCAGTAATTGGAACGGTCTTTGGATTTTATTAAGCAAATCAGATGTTATGTTTCCGATGTGGTTTTTTATAGTGCTGATTATGATAATCTGTTACCTGTTGTACATCACAAGAACAACAGAAGAAAACCTCCTGGCAATGAGCAGGAATCACTTCAGAAAAATTCAGTTCTGGGTGAAAGGATCCGCAGATGAAAATAATTAGATTCAAAACGGTTTACCAATTCTATGGGAAAGATGCTCTGCATCTTTTTTTTTGCGCACAAAAAAAATCCTCCCGGCTTGCCGGGAGGACGATATATGAAGAATTAATCGGCCCTACGTCCACTTCCACGGGTGAGTGCAACCAGTAACAGTATAAATACCGCTGCACCTACTACCCATACCCAGGGGGATGCATACCAGGCAGAATCTCCCTTGGAATTTACATTAATATCTACTTTTTTATCTCCATCCTGAGAAAGGGCTACCATTGTGCTAAACAAGGCAGCAACAAAAACAAAGACTGCTTTTTTCATGACATAAATTTCGTAATACAGTTAAAAAAACATGCCAGACACGGCAATGCTATATTGATGTTCGTTCACCGAACAGGAGACTTCCGATTCTAACCATGCTGCTACCTTCATCTACCGCTAAAGCATAGTCGCTACTCATGCCCATTGATAAAATTGAAAAGGCCGTATTTTCACTTTTGATCATTTTGTAATGATCATAAAGCTTTTTTAGATAATTGAATTCTTTTTTGACTTCCGCTGAATCAGAGGTAAAGGAAGCCATACCCATAAAACCAGATATCCTGATATTTTTCATTTCATTCATAACATCAGGACTTTCAAAAAGGTCATTTAATTCACTTTCATCCATTCCAAACTTCGTTTCTTCACGTGCAATATGAACCTGTAATAAAATATCGATTACTCTTTTCTCCTTTATTGCGTGTTTATTGATTTCTTTTAATAATTTGAAACTATCCACGCTCTGTATCATGGAAATAAATGGAGTGATGAATTTTACCTTGTTCGTCTGCAGGTGCCCGATAAAGTGCCAGCGGATATCCTTGGGCAGCTGTTGTTGTTTTTCAATTAGTTCCTGAACATAGTTCTCACCGAAATCACGTTGTCCGAGGTCGTATAAGGATTTTATTTCTGTAATTGATTTTGTTTTCGATACGGCAACAAGTGTTACCTGTTTCTCCTGGAGTAAGGATGTTAGCTGATTAAAATTTTCATTGCTGATCATATGTAAAGGTGAAACGTCTATCGTCAATCGTGAATCGTGAATCGTGAATGTAAAAGTATTCTGAATAATCGGACACCCTGATTTTTTAAACGGCCATCCATTCACGATTGACGATTGACGATTCACGACTTCAGGATACTTCTGCTGATCACTATCCGCTGCACTTCACTGGTGCCTTCATATATCTGCGTGATCTTGGCATCGCGCATGAGGCGTTCAACATGATATTCCTTCACATATCCGTAACCACCATGAATCTGAACTGCTTCAACTGTTGTCCACATTGCAGTTTCAGATGCATACACTTTGGCCATAGACGAACTTAATGTATAGTCCTTTTTCTGATCCTTTTCGAAAGCTGCTCTCAGGCATAATAGCCGTGATGCTTCAATTCGTGTTGCCATGTCAGCAAGCTTGAAAGCAATAGCCTGGTGGTTGGCGA
>JBJMLW010000434.1:0-3463 GCA_045805105.1 Flavisolibacter sp.
AATATTTCACAGGATGAAGTGATCAGAAATATTGGTTATAGCCATTATCTTTCAGCATTTGACCTTTTGCTACCCCCTTTGTTTGCTGCATTTGACCAGTTGTCTGAAAATGATAGTCTGCATGAACTATCGGAAGTCATCTCATTATTAAAATCATGGGACAAAAATTCTTCAGCTTCGTCTGTAGCCACTACTGTCGCAATTGAATGGGCCTATAAGATGGAGACCAAAGCATTGCCTGCTGATCATCCATATAAAAGAACTGATGCTGTATCCGCTGTACAGTCGATGATAGACAATACAACTCCAAAACAGAAACTTGAATTATTGCAACAGACACTGCAAGAACTAAGAAAGAGATTTGGCAGCTGGAAGATCGGATGGGGTGATGTAAACCGGTATCAGCGTCCGGCCAATGGCAAATTTGATGATGCTAAATGGAGTTTGCCGGTAGGAATTGCTGCTGCAACATGGGGATCTTTACCATCTTTTGCAACACGCAGGTTTCAGACAGACAAACGATACGGTATGAGTGGAAACAGTTTTATTGCATGCGTGGAATTCGGTAAGAAAGTAAAAGCGAAATCCGTAATTACAGGCGGACAGTCTTTTGATCCGGATTCCAAACATTATACGGACCAGGCTTCCATGTATATTAATGGAAACTTCAAGGATGTATTATTTTATAAAGAGGATGTTATAAAACATGCTGAAAGAACCTATCATCCGGGGGAATAATCATTCTTCAGGTTCAATTGTATCCCACGGTGTAATTGGTTTGTTTGAAATTTTATTTTCGCCTGATTCGCCCTCGGTGTAATCCTTCTCGATTTCATCAATTTTATCATCAGCCCCAAAACGAGCCTCTGTCGGTTCATCCATTGCAGAAGGTGTCATTCCAACCCGAACATTTTTGATGTCTTCTTCTGTGATAACATCGTTTTTGTTTTCCAGGTGGCGGTGTATGATTTTCTGTGTATCACTAAGAAAACGGTCGTCATTTCCTTCGGAAGGAGCGGTTTCCTTCTTTTCCTGATCGTCAACTTTCTGCTGGTTGATATTACGTTCGGGCATATTGTGTTTTTTTAAAATTGCTAAAAAAGCTGTGCCATGACCACGGAGGTCTTAAAAATTAATAATTTAATAATATTTCACCTGATATCCGCAAAACTATGATTGTTCAGTTTCTTCTTTTATTTTAGTCAGCCTCATGGTCAGGAAAATACTATTTACCATTGCTATTCTGGTTTTAGCTTTATTGGCGGTTTTGTTGTTCAATACATTCAGAAATAAGCCCTGGCCCGATCAACAGCCAGACCCTGTTCTTTATTCACTACCTGATTCCGCCTTAAAACACCTCAGTGAAGCGGTGCAGATACAAACCGTTTCTTTCAGTGATTCTTCTTCGATAGATACAGCCAGTTTTAATGCATTCGGGAAGTTTATCAGCAGGGCATATCCGCATATTGAGCAAAAACTGGAAAGAACCACCCTTCGAACTTTTTCATATGTATTTGAATGGAAAGGCACGGATACCACAAAGCCTCCTGTCATCCTTATGGGTCATTATGATGTAGTACCTGTGGAACAAAATGCATTATCATTATGGAAGGTGTTGCCATTCAGTGGAAAAATTACCGACAGCTGTGTATGGGGAAGGGGATCTGTCGACGATAAATCAGGTGTAATCTCAATACTGGAAGCTGTTGAATCGATGCTCGCAGAAGGTTTTGTTCCTGAAAGAAGTATATTCTTATGTTTTGGACATGATGAAGAGATCAGTGGAAGGGGAGCGGCATCAATAGCGGATTATCTTGAAAAAAGGAACGTGAGGCCAGAAATGGTCCTTGATGAAGGAGGGGAGGTTACAGAAGAAAAAATTAAAGATGTACCCCGGCCGATTGCAGCCATCGGGGTATCCGAAAAAGGCTATGCCTCTTTCGAACTGAGGGTTCAGAAAGAAGGTGGACATTCCTCGAAACCAGAGCGGGAAACATCTATCGATATACTTGCAGCTGCTTTGTACCGGCTTCGCAGTGAATCTCTTCCTGCACGGATAACACCACCGGTAAAAGAATTTCTAAAAAGAATAGGCTCATCATCTCACAATTTTCCAAACAGGCTTGCTTCTGCCAATATGTGGCTTTTTGAAGGAAAAGTAAAAAAGCTTTTATCCGCAGCACCTGAAGGAAATGCCATGATTCATACCACCTTTGTGCCAACGATATTAAGCAGCGGAACAAAAGATAATCTCATCCCTTCCATTGCTACAGCTATTATAAACTGCCGGATCCTTCCTGGTGAAAATGCAGCTACGGTTGAAAATGATATCAGGAATATGATCGATGATAAACGTGTTTCCATCAGGAAAGTCGGTCAGTTTAATTCTGATCCGTCACCCGCAACGGAAGTTACTTCCCCTGCATTCAAACGCATAGAGAGTGCGGTGTATAAAACGATTCCTCATGTTATTCCTGCGCCCTATCTGATGATAGGCGCAACGGATTCGCGTCATTACCGGCGCATTTCAAATGGTGTGGTTAATTTTCTACCTATGACGGACAGCAAAGGTTATCATGGTATTAATGAAAGACTGCCGGTAAAAAGCTTCCAGCGAAGTATTCATTTTATGAGAACTATCATCCGGGAAAGTAGCCAGGATTTCTGATTGAAGATGATTTTATTGAAAGAGAAAGCATGCGAATTGTTATAATGATTATGATATATGTGAAATTTATTTATTTAATGTTCTGTCTTCACATATGCATCCTGTTCGAATTGTATAGTTAAGTCCTTTCGATAATGATTCATATCGGTCAGTCAAAAACATCGAAATACAAATACAAAATTTTATCAACCAGTAACCCTCTATAAAAACGCAACTTACTTATTCAATTAAATTATATGAATAAAAAACGTTTGAATTCAGCAGCATTGTATTGCATATTCCGCTGTGCGATTGTATCTTACTAGCTGATCCAAACCTTATGAAAAAACTGCTATCCATAGTATGCTGTGTCCTTTACATGCATAGTTTTTCACAGCCTTCCCCCGAACCTGTTAATCGTGGTCCCAAAACTGGAGATGAAAAGGTCCTGATCAAAGCTCTTGCAACGATCGTGAACCCTGAAGGAAATAAAAGAACACCTTCAAAGAATATCCAGTTGTCGCCTAACGAGCGCCCTTAATAGCATAATTTTTTTTGCCTGTTCGGTAAGAATTCATACCAACGCTGTGGGAAAGAATATTCAATATGCAATTTTCAATGCCCAATTAACAACTCATTCCGGCCATTATAGCCATGTGCTAGCATATTTGTACATTGAAAATTTTGCATTGAATATTGAATATTATGTATTGAATTAACTTTAAAAACCTGTCTCTGTATATTTCCTGTAGCTATCAAGTATTGCCTGCCACCCACCTCTTTGCATATCAATTGGATTGATATCCTCTGCTTCAA
>JBJMLW010000435.1:0-2469 GCA_045805105.1 Flavisolibacter sp.
CATATTATGCCGGTCTTTACGACAGGGTTTACAGAAGCAGCAACCTCATTCGTTCAACCGGAATTGCCACGCTTGTACTCCTTGCCATTTATGCATTGTTGCCAGAGCAGGTGCGTTTTTCCCGTGGGATTGTAGTATTTGGTGTTCTGGTGGCTTTGGTACTGATCAGCATTGTGAGGGCACTACTGATGAAACTAAACCTGATATCACAACCTGTTGACAAAATCGCAAAGCCATATATCCTTGTAGCAGGTTCACAGGATGAATACGACCAGGTGAAAAAACTGATGCAGGAAAAAAAACTTGCCGACAAGATCATTGGAAGAATTGACGTTGATGGTAATCCATCTCATGCTATTGCTACAATTGACAACCTCATTCACGCTGCACGTTCATTAAATGCTGAAGAGATTATTTTTTGTGCTGGTCATCTGTCATACCGCCAAATAATTGAAGAAGTTGAAAAGATTTCAGGAAGGCTCAGGATCCGTTTTTTTGATGGGTTCAGTATCGTAGGCAGTGATGACAAGGCTGCACGGGGAGAAATTGTTTCAATGGAAGCTGAATTCAGGCTTATGCAACAAACAAACCGGCGAATGAAAAGATTACTGGATGTAGTGACGACATTATTATTTCTTATCACTTTCCCAATTCACATATTAATTGTAAAAAGACCCGCTTCGTTTTTTCTGAATTGCTTCAGGATAATTGCGGGAAGAAAAACATGGGTTGGATATATTATCGGAGAAAGTCATTTGCCGAAAATCAGGCCGGCGGTTATCGGGCCCAACGGGATGGTTCCAAAAGGATTTCATCATTTCCCGGAAGAAAGCCTGCGTATGGTTGACTTCTGGTATGCGCATGATTATGAACCACAGCAGGACATTCGTATAATGTGGAAGAATTACAGAAATTTAGGTGCCTGATCCATGATGGGTCAATCGGTATCTTTGTTGATTACGGAATGGCAAGAATTATTGATATAAAAATTCCAAAGGCGATTGCATCTGCACTCAGGCTGCCTGAAAATGATCCACGCAGGCAGCAGCTTCGTGTTCTGAAAAAATTACTAAGGAAAGCAAGGTTCACTGAATTTGGACAGAAGTACAGGTTTGATGAAATCCTTTTAAGCAGGCACGCAGGTAAGTCATTCCAGGACATGGTACCTGTACATGATTACAATAAGATTTATGAAAACTGGTGGAAGAAAACACTGGAAGGCGTTCCGGATGTAACCTGGCCGGGCAAGATTAAATATTATGCGCTTAGTTCCGGTACATCCGAGTCGGCAAGTAAATACATTCCTGTAACAAAAGAAATGCTCCGTAGCAACAGGGTTAATTACATCAGGCAGCTTATTTCATTATTCACATATGAACATCTTCCACGCAATGCAGTTACAAAAGGTTTTCTTATAGTGGGTGGCGCTACAGATCTTCAGAAAGGAAAGGCCGGATGGTTTGCGGGAGACCTGAGCGGGATTCTTGCTAAAAACCGTCCATTCTGGTTCCAGACATTTTATAAACCCGGCGGACGAATTGCACGAATCAAGGACTGGAATGAAAAGCTGAATGAAATTGTTGAAAAGGCACCGCAATGGGACATTGGTTATATAGTAGGTGTACCTGCATGGTGCCAGATGTGCATGGAGATGATCATTGAACATTACAAGGTGGACAACATACATGAGATATGGCCCAACCTTGGATTTTTTGTTCATGGCGGCGTTGCCTTTGAACCATATAAAAAAGGGTTTGAGAAATTGCTTGGGAAACCAATCATCTATATTGAAAATTATTTATCGAGTGAAGGTTTTCTTGGATATAAAGCACATGAAGATGCCAAAGGAATGAAACTCATTCTGGATAATAATATTTTCATGGAGTTTGTACCATTCAACGATAAAAATTTTGACAACGATGGCAAGATGGTTGACAACCCGGAAGCGTTGATGGTTCATGAAGTGGAAGAAGGAAAAGATTACGCACTTCTGATGAGTACAAATGCAGGAGCATGGCGTTACCTCATTGGCGACACAGTGAGGTTTGTAGACCTTGCAAAAAATGAAGTTGTAATAACAGGCAGAACAAAACACTTTCTCAGTCTTGTTGGAGAGCACCTGAGTGTAGAAAATATGAATAAGGCGGTTGAGATGGTAAGCAATGAATTCAACATTTCAATTCCTGAATTCACCGTTGTAGGTTTTCCATATGAAAATTTGTTTGCACACAAATGGTATGTAGCGTGTAATGATCCGATTGACAAAGAAACGCTGGTTAAAAAGATTGACGAACATCTTTGCCAGCTGAACGATGATTATGCAGTAGAGCGTACAAGTGCACTGAAAGAAATATTCATAGAGAAATTGCCCGAAGAAACTTTTCTGAAATTCATGGAACGTAAGGGCAAGCTGGGAAGCCAGCATAAATTTCCACGGGTGATGAAGGGAAAGATGCTGCAGGACTGGAA
>JBJMLW010000436.1:0-11177 GCA_045805105.1 Flavisolibacter sp.
AGGGATTTTTGCTGCAGGTGATGTTCAGGACAAAATTTACCGCCAGGCCGTAACAGCAGCAGGTAGCGGATGCATGGCAGCACTTGATGCAGAAAGATATCTTTCAGAGAAAGGGCTCCATTAGAATATCGAATATCGAATATCGAATAACGAATATTGAAATTGAATAGTGAATAATGAACGTACACTTTCTATGATCCATTAGAACGATTTAATAAGAGAATAAATGTACCTATAACCAATTACCTGCAAACAGAATCAAGTAACCAGAACTAACCAGCATGGCCGGACACTTTACAATAGAACTAAAGAATTTAAGATTTTTCGCTGAACATGGTATGTACCAGGAAGAGATGAAAGTTGGCAACGAGTTCGAAGTTGACATGACCATCGCTTGCAAATCGCCAAAGAAAATTATCACTTCTATTGATCAAACGATCAATTATGTGGAAGTATACAGGATTGTCCAGGAAGAGTTCAGTGTTAGAAAATACTTACTGGAAACATGTGCCATGCAGATTGCTGATAAACTCCAAGCTCATTTCCCTGAAATAGAACACCTGACTATCAGCATAAGGAAAATGAACCCGCCCATAACCAATTTTTCCGGATCTGTTGGCGTTACTTATAGTAAATCTTTTAAATAACGGTAGATCTCCACCGGCCGCTTTTGATATACGCATAAGAAAATGAAAAGAGGATTGTCCAATAGATAATTTCCGACATCCATCCCCATATTATAGGCATCTTCTTTATTTCCAGTACTATGAAGACGTATATACAGTAAAAGAAAATGGCTATGAATTCAATCATAAACGTTATTCTGCTATTGCCTGTACCGGTTACAGAATTCAGCCATACAGTTCCTATAGAAAGCAGGATCATAGCAAATGCAATGCAACGAAGAACAGGAATACCCTGGTCAATAAAAGCAGGATCATTTCTGAAGAGTGAAAGGTACAAGCCTGGAAAAATATTGAGAAGAGCGCATACAAGAAGACTTACAATAACACTGAGACGGGTTATTTTTCCAATCAGGTAAATGACTTCATCCTTTTTGCCCTGTCCGATAACATTACTAACCATGCTGTTTGTTGTAGCGGCAAGCGACCAGAAAAAAGTTCCAAAGAATCCAAAAACAGTTCTCATTGTTGTGGAAATTGCAAGACCGGTCTGACTTGCATTGCGGGCAACAAGCATATAGAAGAAAAACCAGGACATAATACTGGCTGCATGCTGGAAAACAAGCGGTCCTGAAATTTTAAGAATCAGCCGGATAACATTTTTATCCGGACGCAAATTACCGAAAAGGGCAAACCTTCGGGCAATACCTTGTTTATGTATAACAAGATATATAACGAACATCCCTATGAATTCTGCAATGATTGATGCGACTGCAGCACCATTGAATCCCATCTCCGGAAATCCAAGCGTCCCGAAAATGAGTACATAATCAAAAAAAATGTTTGCCAGTGTTTCAGCCAGGGTACCAATAACAAGAAAACGGCTTTGGTTGATCCCAACAAGAAGGGCATTTCGTAATTGGTAAATGTAAAGGAAGGGGAGACCAAATATTCTTATCTGCAAAAAATGAATCGACTGTGTTGCCTGTTCATGATTTAAAAAAGCATGTAAAAGAGCTGGTGTGATAAACAATGTAATGATTATTCCTGCTATTGCTATAGCTATGCCTACGAACACACCTTGTGTAAATAGTTTTCCGATTGCTTCCGTCCTGTTTTCACCTGCCCTTCGGGAAATGAGTGTCTGGAGCCCATTATTCAGGCCGAAACCAATACCTGCGAAGATCAGGTAATATACGCCTGTGATCGCTGCAATGGCGAGTGATTTTTCACTATGATGTCCAAGAAAAATTCCATTGATGATCAGGTTCAATTGGGGAACAAGAAGTGCCAGGGCGATTGGCAATACAATCTTAAAAATCTGCCTGTAAGAAGTTCCAACCCGTAAACTATCTTCCATTACCGGAAAATATTGTAATCTAGACCAAATTGATGAAATACGTACTTTGCAAAAAATAAAACCGATTTGAAAACACTCTTTACAATAGGCGATGCCAGTAATGGAAGTGATACATTACTTGTTGAATTGGGACAGGATCATTTCTGTTATGCATTTCTTGATCGCAATTCAAAAGCTTTCAGCAAAATCAGTTATACAGCTCTCGATGAATTTGAAGAAATGGATAAACTTGAAGAAATCTTTGGATACCTGGATCCGGGTAATGTTGATAAAATTGTTGTTTGTTCATCACATGTTCAGGCATTGCTCATTCCACAAAAATTTTTTAATGAAGAAGTGTGGCTTCCCGAACTTGTATATGATCAATATGAAACTCGGCATTTTAAAGACCGGATTCCCGAATGGCAGGTAATAAATGTGTATTCTTTACCAGAAGTAGTATATGAAATGGTTAACCGGAAATTACCATCAGCTTTATATTTTCACGCTTATACACCTGCATTGAAAATCAATAATGGATTTACATCACCAGACCAGGTAGATATTCATTTTAGTACACAATTTTTTCGCGTGCTGGTTAAGAAAGAACAGGAAGTTCACCTTGCACAGACGTATGCGTATAAAACTCCGCTTGATGTAGTTTATTTCCTGTTGAAAATATTCAATGAATTCAGTCTGGACCAGACATCGGCTTTTCTTGTAATTTCAGGCTTGATAGATATTGATTCTGCAATGTACCAGGAGCTGCATCACTATTTTCTGAACCTGCATTTTGCACAACCTCCTGCTTATTCTGTTCCTGATAACGAACACCCGGCCTATTATTTTAATTCCCTTTACAATCTTGCTTCATGCGTATCATAAGTGGTTCGTTGGGAGGAAGAAGAATCAATCCGCCGGCGAATATGCCTTATACACGACCGACAACAGATATTGCGCGGGAGGGACTCTTTAATATCTTGCAACACCGTATTGATTTTACATCGCTTAAAACCCTTGATCTTTTTGGTGGAACCGGAAGCATTTCTTACGAACTGGCATCGAGGGGAGCAACTGATCTCACTATCGTTGAAAAAGATCCTCAAATGTTAGCTTTCATCCGAAAAACAGTGAGTGAATTAAAAATTAACAACATTCATGTTATAAGATCGGAAGTATTCAGGTTTATTGATGAATGCACCACAAAATTTAATTTCATATTTGCCGGCCCGCCATATGCCCTAGAAACTATTGACCAGTTACCTGAAAGGATTTTTAATAGGGACCTTCTTGATAAGGAAGGATGGTTTGTGCTTGAACATACACCAAGAAATAATTATGAGGGTTTTCCTTACTTCAACTTTTCCAGGAACTATGGAACCACCGTATTTTCTATTTTTATCAAAAATGAAATTAATGAAAGTTGAAAAGGCAAACGTATAAATCTGCAGGCAACTACTATAAAATTCAATTGTTCAGTTTCATTATCCATTTTTGATATTACGCATCTCCTATGTTAAAAAAAGACATAAGAAAATATTTCCTAAACCAGCGAGGCAGTATTACTTCCCAGGAAAAAATGAAGTGGGATGATCTTCTTCTGATTCAGTTTCAGACACTGGCTCTTCCTTTTCTTGAATATGTATTGAGTTTTTATCCTATAGAACAGAATAATGAAGTGGATACATTCCTCATTACGGATTACCTGCATTTTAAAAATCCGGCTATGCATTTATGTTATCCAAGAATTGATGCAAATAAAATATCGATGGACGCCGTAATCTGTTCAGCTGATAGCATATTTGAAGCAAATACCTATAATATTCCTGAACCCGTAGATACTGAAATTGCAAAACCTGCGCAAATTGACCTGGTTATCATTCCCATGGTCGCATGTGACCTGCAGGGCAACAGGGTAGGATACGGAAAAGGTTTTTATGACCGGTACCTGAAATTATGCCGCGAAGATTGTCTGTGTATTGGATTTTCGTATTTCGAACCTTTGGATGTAATTGACGACGCCAGTGAATTTGATGTACCTTTAGATTTTTGTATTACACCGCAACGGACATATGTTTTCTAACTGGTTTCTGAAATCATTTCGGGTTCTACTTCTACCTTTTGCAGTGTTATTCTGGATGATAATTGTTGTAAGGAACTGGTTGTACGACCGGCAGATATTGAAATCCACAACTTTTGGACTTCCATTGATCTGTGTCGGAAATCTTTCCGTGGGTGGAACCGGTAAGTCACCAATGGTTGAATATCTTGTTCTCCACCTTAGAAGTTATTTCAAAGTAGCAACTTTAAGCCGGGGATATAAAAGAAAAACAAAGGGCTACGCACTGGCAACTCCATATACTACCGCTATTGACATTGGAGATGAACCCATGCAGTTTCACCAGAAATTTCCAGATGTTCCTGTGGCGGTGGGTGAAGAGCGCATTGTAGCCATTCCCCAGCTGCTTCACGACAGACCACAGACTGAAGTGATCATACTTGATGATGCCTTCCAGCACCGTGCTATCAAAGCCGGATTTAATATTCTTCTTACAGAATATGCAAATCTTTTTACACGCGATTTTTTTCTTCCGACAGGAGATCTTCGCGATGTGCGGAGCAGTTATAAAAGGGCTGATATTATAGTTGTAACAAAATGCAGGGGAGATATGTCTGAAAAAGAACGACAGGAGATCATCGATGAAATTTCTCCTAAAGAATACCAAAAAGTTTTTTTCAGCTGTATTTCCTATGGAACGCCATATCACATAACAAGACGGGATTTTTGTTTCATGGATGAGAATACTGAAGTTTTACTAATTACGGGGATTGCCAACCCGAGGCCATTAAAAAATTACCTTGAAGAACGCATTCATACTTATTATATGATGCATTTCAATGACCACCACATTTTTTCAATCGACGACTGGCGCGATATCAAAAACAGGTTTCATGACATTGATGCAAACAAAAAAATTCTTCTTACTACTGAAAAGGATGCGACCCGTCTTTTGAAATTTCACCAGGAAGTAAACAGCCTGCCGTTTTATGTAGTTCCTATTGAACACAAGTTTCTCTTCCACCAGGAAATGGCATTTAATGAGGAAGTGATTACATTCATTCAAAATTTTAAACAACCCTCTTGATATGGGAAGGAAAAATTCAAAGAAACCGGGTAAGAAAAGACAACGAAGTTTTGATGAGTATAAAGGCGTCATTGAAATTACACGGTCGGGAATGGGTTTCGTGGTTGTTCCTGGTCTGGAAGCAGACATTCTTGTCAGACCTAATGATTTCAATACTGCTCTTCATGGAGACACTGTGAAAGTGGAGGTGAATCCTGAAAGACAGGGCGGTAAACGTATGCAGGGCACCGTGGTAGATGTACTGGAAAGAAAGCAGCTTGATTTTGTGGGCCGCCTGCAAATGAACAAGGGTTTTGCATTTTTTGTTTCAGAAAGTGATAAAAAAGTTCCTGATATTTTTATTCCTCAGTCGGCGTTTAATGGTGCAACTGACAATGACCGGGTTGTTGTGCGAATCCGTGAATGGGAAAAGGATAGTAAGAAAAGACCAGTTGGTGAAGTAGTGAATGTATTGAATGCAGAGGATACGAATGATGTAGCCATGAAAGAAATCCTTCTTGAAAATGGTTTCCCCCTCCAGTTCCCTGATGAAGTTCTTGAAGAAACAGCGAGAATACCTGATGTGATTTCACAGGATGAAATAAAATCACGACGCGATTTCAAAGGTATTCTCACATTTACAATTGACCCGGTAGATGCCAAGGATTTTGATGATGCCATTTCAATCAGAGTATTGAAAAACGGTAACTACGAAATTGGAGTCCACATTGCGGACGTAAGTCATTATGTAAAACCAGATACTGCTTTGGATAAGGAAGCATATGCAAGAGCAACATCAGTTTATCTTCCCGACAGGGTTAACCCGATGCTTCCTGAACATATTTCCAATGTATTATGTTCATTGCGTCCTCACGAAGACAAGCTCACTTTTACTGCTCTTTTCCAGATGACACCAAAAGGCCAGGTAAAGGAATTCTGGTTTGGCAAAACCCTGATACATTCCAATCACCGGTTTACCTATGAAGAAGTGCAGGAAATTATAGAGAAGGAAGACGGACTTTATATGGATGAGATCCTGCTATTGAATAATATTGCCCAGCGTCTCCGGAAAAAAAGATTTGATGCCGGCGCCATTAATTTTTCAAGCCAGGAAGTACGGTTCAAACTGGATGAGAAAGGAAAGCCTATCGGCATTGTGATCAAAGAAAGCAAGGAAGCTCACCAGCTGATAGAAGAATTTATGCTGCTGGCGAATAAATATGTAGCTGAATACGTAGGTAAAGTTGAAATAAATAAAAAACCTGTACCGTTTGCATACCGCGTTCATGATCTGCCTTCAGAAGAAAAAATGCTTCCTTTCATGGCATTTGCCCGGAAGTTTGGTCATAAGTTCGATACATCTTCACCGGAACAGATAGCTGCCTCATTCAATACCATGCTTCGTGATGTTCAGGGCAAACCAGAACAGCATGTGCTTGAACAATTAGGAATACGTACTATGGCGAAAGCTATATATACAACTGAAAATATTGGTCACTATGGTCTTGGTTTTGAACATTATTGCCATTTTACTTCTCCTATACGACGCTATCCTGATGTTCTTGTGCATAGAGTACTCGAACAGGTTCTCCAAAAGGATATCCATCCTGATAAAAAAATGGATCAGAAGTGCAAACATTGTAGTGAACGTGAGCGGGCAGCCATGGATGCTGAACGTGCCTCCAATAAATACAAACAGGTGGAATACATGAAAGAATTTATCGGAGAAGAATTCGAAGGAGTGATCAGTGGTGTTTCTGCATTCGGGTTTTGGGTTGAAACAGTAGAACACAAATGCGAGGGACTCGTAAGTATCAATAGTCTCCTTGAATATGATGAATTTCGCTTGATTGACACTGAATATGCATTGGTAGGGATGAGAAGCGCACGTAAATTCAGGATGGGCGACAAAGTCACGATCAAAGTTGTAGCCGCAAACCTTATTAAAAGGCAACTGGATTATGAATGGGTGCTGACATCAAATGCTGACAGCGAAAACGAAGCCGGCCAACACAGACCAAAAAAGAAAAAAAAGAAAGTGGATTAAAGTGTCCACATTCTGCAGTCGACTGTCGGCTGTGGACTTGGACTGTGGACTAAATATGCATTCTTTCGAACAACTATCCCAGCAGTTTAATGAACAGTTCAACGTGGAACACTTTCCATCAGAACCTTCAAGTCTGTACAACCCGAACCGCTATTTTCTTCAGTTGGGAGGAAAACGTATCAGGCCGGTACTTTGTCTTTTAGCTAATGAACTTTTTGATGAACTGAATAAAGATGCCTGGCATGTTGCCAATGCTATTGAGCTCTTTCACAATTTTACACTTATTCATGATGATATTATGGACCGTGCACCGCTTCGCAGGGGGATGCCTACAGTTCATGAAAAATTCGGAACAAATACAGCATTACTTGCAGGCGATGTGATGCTGGTTGCTGCATATGAAGCATTATCGAGGATTTCAGGGAAATATGTTTTTCCAATTCTCCATTTGTTTAACCAGACTTCAAAGCACGTTTGTGAAGGTCAGCAGCTCGATATGGATTTTGAAAATGCATCCGGTGTTCACTTTGATGCTTACCTGAATATGATTAGCCTGAAAACTTCTGTTCTCCTTGCAGCAAGTCTGAAAATGGGCGCCATCCTTGGCGGTGCAGGTGAACGAAATCAGAACCTTATATATGAATTTGGAAGAAAACTCGGTCTTGCATTCCAGGTCCAGGATGATTACCTGGATGCGTTTGGTGATCCGGATAAATTCGGAAAACAGGTTGGAGGTGATATTAAATCCAACAAGAAAACATTTTTATTAATTCATGCTTTTGAATCTGCCACGATTGAGCAAAAGCATGAACTGGAACATCTGATGCAACGCAATGATGAAGCAAAAGTGAACCAGGTACTTGCCATTTTCCGATCATGCAAAGTGGATGAATGGGCTAATGCAATCAAGGAACAATACATGAATGACGCAATGATACACCTTGAAGATATTGCAGTACTTTCCAGCCGAAAGCAGGCACTTAAGGATCTGGTGTCATATCTTATTACGCGACAGCATTAGAATAGCTTTCACCAAGTAACCCGCGAAGCTGTATTGAATGAACTGGTGAATTTTAAAAGTATTTTTATTGATTAAACCAATTGTTGATGGCAAACCAATTATTCAGGAAGAAATCAATTCCACTGATTTTAAAAGAGGCAGAACAGGGATTATCAGACAGCCATGGTCATCATGAAGGACTGAAAAGGGTATTAACGGTTCGCGATCTAACCTTTTTCGGTATTGCAGCAGTAATAGGAACAGGTGTATTTACTGCTATTGGTTCCGCAAGTTATCATGGAGGACCAGCTGTGATCCTCCTTTTTGCCTTGACAGCAGTTGCTTGTGGCTTTGCCGCTTACTGTTATGCAGAATTTGCTTCAACAATTCCGGTTTCGGGAAGCGCATATACATATTCTTATGTTGCATTTGGAGAAATATTCGCATGGATCATTGGCTGGGATCTATTGATGGAATATGCGATTGGTAATATTGCAGTCGCCATTTCATGGAGTCAGTATTTTGTTCGCGTGTTGGGAGGATTTGGTATGCATATTCCTGCATGGCTTACTATGGATTATTTTACTGCACATAAAGGATATATTGCCGCAACTGAAGCCCTTAATAGTGGAACAGGTGAAACGATATCAACCATTGATGTAGGTATGCGCAATACTTATACTGCCTGGACTACATCTCCTGTGTTGTTTGGTAATGTCAGGCTGATAATGAATATACCTGCTTTATTAATTGTCGCCCTGATTACATACATCGTATATATCGGAATCAGGGAATCGAAAAAAGCCAATAACCTGATGGTTTTAATTAAACTGGCAGTTATTTTATTTGTAATTATAGCAGGAGCATTTTATGTGAATCCGGGGAACTGGAGCAATTTCATGCCGAATGGTTTCTCAGGAGTAATGAGTGGTGTCTCTGCAGTTTTTTTTGCCTATATAGGATTTGATGCTATTTCCACAACTGCAGAAGAATGCCGGAATCCTCAAAAGGATTTACCACGGGCAATGTTCAACACTTTAATAATCTGTACAACTTTATACATCATTCTTACACTTGTATTAACGGGTATGACAAATTACTCGGAACTGAATGTTGCTGATCCCCTTGCCTTTGTTTTCCAGAATCAGAACACACGGGCTTCAAACTGGTTTGCCGGTGTAATTTCGGTGAGTGCTATTTTTGTCATTGCATCTGTTTTACTGGTTTACCAGTTAGGCCAGCCAAGAATCTGGATGAGCATGAGCCGAGATGGTTTACTTCCAAAAATATTTTCACGAATACATCCTAAATATAAAACGCCTTCTTTTTCTACCGTCCTTACCGGGTTTGTGGTGGGTATACCGGCCTTATTTCTCAATCTTGATGTAGTGATTGCACTCACCAGCATCGGCACATTATTCGCCTTTGTTCTTGTTTGTGGTGGTGTGCTTGTTTTACAGAAGCAGAAGAACAGACCCGATTCAAAATTCAGGGTTCCTTATATCAACAGTAAATTCATTATACCAATTCTTTTTATCTTATCTGTTGCTCTCATTGCTGTTTATATACCGGAACATTACTCTTCACTGCTAAGGGAAGAAGGCATTCCTATGCTTGTGTTCTGGATGGTGGCCCTTATTGTAACAATACTGTCATTCGTTCATAGTTTTTCTCTTATACCGGTTTTAGGTTTGCTCAGTTGTTTCTATCTGATGGCCCAGGAAAGCCATACAAATTGGTACAGGTTTCTAATATGGCTGGTGATTGGCCTCGTTATTTATTTCACCTATGGTTACAGGAACAGTAAATTGAATAGGATTCCTGATTCGATTTAGTTCCTCTTGAATGGCAGTGCGTATTTTTGTAAAATGAAGTTTCAGGTAGGTGATAAAGTACTGGTTTTACATTCCAATGAAGAAGGTGAAATTGTTGAGATCATCAACGACAAGATGGTAATGATAGATGTTCGTGGAGTAAAATTTCCTGCTTACATCGACCAGATAGATTTTCCCTATTTTAAAAGATTTACAGAAAAAAAACTCGTCCCCAAAAAGCAGGAAAAAAAGTTTGCAGAAGATATAAAAAAGGAAAAATCTTCCGGACATAAAGTGGTAGATGGTGTGTGGCTTTCATTTCTGCCTGTAATGGATACAGATGAATTTGGAGATGATGTTGTTGAAGAATTAAAAGTTCACCTCATCAATCGCACATACAGGTCTTATAAATTTTTTTACAGGATACAGTTTTTTGGACGTTCCGAATTTGAATTAAAAAATGAAATCCATCCATTTACGGATTTTTATCTGCACAATGTACCCTTCCACGATATGAGCGATAGCCCTTCTTTTAATTTTGAATTTTCATTGATTCAGCCAGACAAATCAAAAGTAGATTATTACGAATCATCACTAAAACTCAAGCCAAAACAGCTGTTTGCAAAAATCGAAGAAATTAACCGCAAAGGTGAAGCTACTTTTTCTTACAGGCTATTTGAAGATTACCCGGAAAAGTTACCCGATGATGTTGCGCATGTAGAATACCCGGTATCGAAGGGAATTAAAATGTACAACCTGAAAGAAGCCAGGAAACATCTTCCGCCAGCAAGAAGTGTGATAGATCTTCATATTGAAAAACTTTCGAACGACTGGCAGCACCTTAGTAATGCGGAAATTTTAGATATACAATTAAAGGAATTTGAAAAATGGTACGAGATTGCACTGGCACACTTTCAGTCGGCACTTATTGTAATACATGGTGTTGGAACAGGCCGGCTGCGTGATGAAATACATGACATACTCCGGTTAAAAAAAGAAGTGAAGTCATTTATTAACCAGTATCATCCTTCATTCGGTTATGGTGCCACCGAAATATTTTTTCAATATTGAAAAACCTGAAACGAATCGTGAATGGTGAATCGTCAATGGATATTGCATTGAACTATGGGTTAACATCAAACTTGAGGAACTGTTCCATTCACGATTGACGATTGACGATTCACGATTCATGATTCATGATTCACGAGTATCTTTGTCGGGCTGCAGGC
>JBJMLW010000437.1:0-6538 GCA_045805105.1 Flavisolibacter sp.
AATGCAGCTTGCATAGCAGTTTTATCATGTTTAGTACGAATTAAAGCTTCTTGTACATCACTAGTCCACATAAATTGAATTCCTAATAATGTAACTTGAGCACAATATTTATTAATAAAATCATTCACTTCCGCAAAAGAAGACCTGGGCATTGTAATCATCACCACCTGTATCTGTTCAAAATCTTTCTTATGTGCTACCAGTTCTTCTGTTTCATGCTGGCAGTGACTGCATCCAGGATCAAACAGCATATAAAGAACAGGAGTATTTGCTGGTATCTGGGCTTTACCAAAAAGGGTTGTACTATCGGTAAGAAGGATCTCTAAAGGTGGGAGAGTAGGAAATCTTTTGTAGGGCGGTGTTGTGGAATCTGTCTGACCAAAAACAGACAAACCCATGCATAAAAGTATCGGTACCAGAAAATTTTTCATATGCAAAGAAAACAAATCGGCATTGGAGGAAAGCTAAATAAATCAGAAAAATCTTCCCAGCCTTACATGTATTAATGCATCATCCTTTGAAGTGCCATAATAAACAGCCATCATAATTTTATTAAAAGGAACTATCATAAGACCGCCGCCATAGCCAATATGCCATTCATTTGACGGCATATCAGTTTGCCACACCCTGCCATTATCAAGAAATGCAGCCAGGCCAATTCTGCCGCTGAATATATGTCCCCTTACTGCAGGCAGCCAGCGTATTTCATTGTCGTTATAAACAGAACTTTTCCCGCTAAACCGCTGCCTGTGATAACCTCTAAGACTTTGTCCGCCACCAATCCAGTTCAGCTGATAAAATTCCGGTTCGCCATTCAGTGTTGCTGCACCCATTCTTGAGGCAAAAGAAAAAGAATGGGAAATGGGAAGGTAAAAACCAAAATTTGCGACATAGCGTGTAAATGACCGGTCAGACTGAGTCAGATTTTGAGTAAATACAGCCGCTGCATTAAATCCAAATCCTTTAAACGGAACGGCGTTATCATCAAGTTTATAATAAGAATAGTTGATTTGTCCGCCAGCAAAATCCTTGCTGTCGTAAATTGTTGAATCATCCGGCAGCAGGTTAACAAAAACAAACTTTTCCTGTTCCTTATTAACGCGGATGTTTTCATAAAATCCAAAGAAGCCAACAAAGTGACCTCGGCCGAATACCCTGTTTAATCCTGCATTGGCAAACGCTTCCTTTGTAAATAGCTGATAGTGTTCAATTAATTCTGTCTGCTTTGTATCATTTCCTATTCCATAATAATAATTCTTCAGTTTTTGATCAAACCGTCCGTTGATTTCAAGGTCCCATTTTCCAACCACATCATTGAATATACCGCGGTAATCCCCACCAAATGAACTGTTACTAAGAGAATAATTAAATGCAAGTGTCTGGTCCCACGCAAAAGGCTCCTGCCTCCATTTCTGTTTCCTGTATGTGTAGCCAGCATGAAGAAAAAATCCTCTTGTATTGGTGTAGCTGATATTTTTAATGGTATAACCGGAATTAGCTATGAACCCCTGGTAATTATAATGGTTAATGGTTGTGTCGTTTGATAAATGATCTTTTACATCTCCAACAATTACATTATCCTTATTGTCATAATACTTCACTTTGGAACTTGATTCATTGATCATGGAATCTTTTTCTGTACCACCAATAATCCGGATGTGAGTACCGTTTTTATCTGTTCCCTGTACCCTGAAAATGTCATTTCCTTTCAGGCCATACAATCGGATCTCATCTGTTTCACTGCTTTTAAAAGTTCTGGAATAAAAAGGTGTCTGTTTTGGCATTCCTTGTTTATTCAGGTCGTATAAACTTATTTGGGTCTGGTTTCCCGGTAAGGTGCGTATGTCGAATAATTCGCTCTTTTCCGTACCGACAATTTCAACCTGCTCTGTCAGGAATTTATAATATTTTTCCGCATATTCTACAAGGTGATCGCGGCGCGATTTGAGTTTATTAATCATTTTTTCTCCTGAAATCGCAAACATCTCCGGTGGCATCTGTTTTACACTGTTTTCTATCACTGCATCAGTTTCTGCATGCTGAATCTGGCGTGCGATATCAATCCATTCATCGCGTGTTACCTCATTCGTTAGCTGACGGTCGATATATCTTGCAGGAAAATTATATTTTTTTACATTCCTGATCTTGTATGAAAATGATTGCAGGTGTTCCAGTTCTTCATTACCGACAATTTTTTTGATGAGAAATCCATCGAATAATGTGAAAGCCTGGTCACGGTCTCTTGGAATCGGTTTGTAAATTTTATAATCAGCACTGTCAAACTCGGCCCAGCGCCACTGGTCATCATGTCGTCCCCAGTCGCCAAGGAACATATCGAAAAGTCTTGCCCTCACAAAAGCACGCTGGTCAACCCGGTTGTCATTATCTCCAAAAACTTTTTCGTACATGTTTGCAGTTCCCTTCACATCTTCTGAAAAACCAAAATTTGGTGCAAATTCCTGGTTGCCTACAGGACGTTCCTCTATAAGGCAAAGCGTATTGGCAAAATCCTGGTTAAACTGTCCCAGACTCGGAGTATACGGTACAAAAACAATCCTTGGATTTGTATGAAACACACCTGCAGCTTCTATCATACCAGGAACAATAACAGAACCAAACGGGTGTGCCATGGATACCTGGTCTTTTGCCAGGTCCGCAACAAATGTGTGCTGAACATAATCTGGCAACACGGCACCATAGTCTTTATCAATTGAGCGAAGAACATATTGTTTTCCGGTAGAATTAACCAGTCTTAAAGTTTTTGTCTGGCGGCCGCCTCCCTGTTCTACAGCTTTAAGCCCTCCGTATTCCTGGTCAAGATGAATAACAGGTACTTTAACAGGGGTAGTCCATTCTTTACGGTAATGCTTGCCCCATAAGAATTCATGAAAACCACTGACTTTATATTCTTCTCCGGCTAAAACTGTCCGGAATTCAGGTTGAGAGCTGTCAACAACAAACGTTTTCTGTGCGTAAGTAAAGAGCGGAAGAAAAAAAAGTGAGACAAATATCTTAAAACAAAATTTATCCTGACAGTTGGCGCTTACTTGGTTCATGTTCAGAACATTTAATGATTTCGTAGAAAATGCCGACCTCCATAGTTACGGTAGTTGTTCGGGAATATCAGTAAATATCAAATCTAATGACAAAACCACATCATACAATTATACCGGCATATAAATTTGCCGCTTTTGCATGATGGTTGTTTTCCTTTACTTTTGCCGCCTCATAACAGAATTATGGCCAGTACAGCAGATATCAGTCGTGGTTTGATCATTAAATTAGACGGCAGCCTTTATAAGGTAGTTGAATTCGGCGAAAATAAAACCGCACGTGCTGCAGCAAAAGTGTGGGCTAAACTTACAGGTGTAGATAATAACAGGAGTATAGAAAAAACCTGGAACAGCGGGGATACCATTTATCCGGTTCGTGTTGAAAGAAAGGAATACCAGTTCCTATATAAAGATGATACAGGATATAATTTTATGGACAATGAAACATTTGAACAGGTAGCGGTTCCGGAAAACCTTATTGATGCACCAAAATTTCTTCGGGATGGAGATCCTGTTTCAGTTCTGTTCAATACAGAAACAGAACTTCCCATGAACGTGGAACTGCCGGAAAAAGTTGTAGTGCGTGTAACTTACAGTGAGCCAGGCATGAGAGGTGATACCGCAACAAGAACACTGAAGCCGGCAACTGTAGAAACTGGCGCAACCGTGATGGTGCCCCTTTTTGTAAATGAAGGAGAACTGATCCGGGTAAACACACGATCCGGAGAATATGTAGAACGCGTTAAAGAATAAAACATTCAAATACATGCAATATGGTGTCTCAAGAAGACACCATATTTTTTGTTGCATTGTTGAAGTAACAGCAAAGAGCGATATGAACGTTTTGAACTGTTATAATCCCTATCTTAGCCCACCTGTCTGAACCAAAATCAAAATAAATTGAAACAAATGGATTTCAAGCAAATTCAGGAGTTGATCAAATTGGTCAATGAATCGAATATTGGAGAAGTGACGATAGAACAGAAAGAATTCAGGATTACAATCAGGCAGAAAGAAGAACAGGTTACACAGATGATGGCTGCGCCTGTACAGCAGCCGATGTTTTACAACCAGCCACAGGGTTCACAGCAACCGGCACCTTCCGCACCATCCACATCACCAAAACAGGAAGCTCCTCCTTCCAATACCATAACGATCAAAAGTCCAATGATCGGAACGTTTTACCGCAAGGCAGCACCGGATAAACCAAACCTTATTGAAGTGGGTCAGGATGTATCTCCGGGAAAAGTTGTTTGCATTATTGAAGCAATGAAACTTTTCAATGAAATAGAAAGTGAAGTGAAAGGAAAAATTGTAAAGGTTCTCGTAGAAGATGCTTCTCCGGTTGAATATGACCAGCCGTTATTCATTGTGGAACCTTCATGATACATCACACATGATTCGTCACGAGGTAACATCACTACAATCAAACTAAAAGAATCGTGTTTAAAAAAATATTGATAGCCAATCGGGGTGAAATTGCCCTTCGTGTGATCCGGACATGCAGAGAGATGGGCATTAAAACGGTAGCTGTTTATTCTACTGCTGACCGCGACAGTCTCCATGTAAAATTTGCAGATGAAGCAGTTTGTATAGGTAAACCGCAAAGCATGGATTCCTATCTCAACATTCCTCACCTGATGGCTGCTGTGGAAATCACTAATGCGGATGCAATTCACCCGGGTTATGGTTTTCTTGCTGAAAATGCAAAATTTTCACAGATCTGCGCCGACCATGGTATAAAATTCATTGGTCCTACACCGGAAATGATCAACAGTATGGGTGACAAGATCACGGCTAAAGAAACAATGATCAAAGCCGGAGTCCCTGTTATTCCCGGAAGCGATGGATTGCTCGAGAGCGTAGAAGAAGCGAGGAGCCTCGCAAAGGAAATGGGTTTCCCCGTTATCCTCAAGGCAACTGCAGGTGGAGGGGGAAAAGGAATGCGGATTGTATGGGAAGACAGTGAAATGGAACGCGCCTATACCAATGCAAAGGCAGAAGCTGCCGCATCATTCAAGAATGATGGTATCTACATGGAAAAATTTGTAGAAGAACCAAGGCATATTGAAATACAGGTTGCCGGTGACCGGTATGGAACTGTTTGTCACCTTAGTGAGCGCGACTGTTCCATTCAGCGTCGGCATCAGAAACTGGTGGAAGAATCACCATCACCTTTCATGACACCCGAGCTTCGTTATAAAATGGGTGAAGCTGCAAAGAAAGCTGCCGGTGCCATTAATTACGAAAGTGTAGGCACAATAGAATTTCTTGTAGACAAACACAGGAATTTTTATTTCATGGAAATGAATACGCGTATCCAGGTAGAGCATTGCGTTACTGAAGAAGTGATCAACTATGATCTTATCAAGGAACAAATCAAAATTGCCATGGGAGAACGCATTTCCGGTAATGATTACGATCCGCAACTCCATGCAATAGAATGTCGCATTAATGCCGAAGATCCTTATAATGACTTCAGGCCATCACCAGGAAAAATAACTGTACTTCATCAGCCCGGAGGACATGGTGTTCGTGTGGACAGCCATGTATATGCAGGTTATGTTATTCCGCCTTATTATGATTCCATGATCGGGAAACTGATTACTGTGGCGCGTACAAGACAGGAAGCTATTGATACCATGTACAGGGCACTCAGTGAATATGTAATTGAAGGAGTGAAAACAACCATTCCTTTTCATCTGCAGCTGATGCAGAATGAAAAATTCAAAGAGGGTGATTTCAATACAAAATTTCTTGATTCATTTGAAATGCAATAAAAAATCCCCGCGGTTCAGCCGCGAGGATTATGTATAAACCGGATGTTAATCTTCGTGTTTGTTCTTTCCCTGGTTTCCCTTTCCCTTTGTCCAACCTTTATGTTTACCATTATCATGATGTTCATCATCATGGTAATCTTTTCCTTTATAATTTCCATTGATCTGGCGAAGTTTCTTTGACCTGTCTTTTTCCAATTGGGCAATCATCCTTTCTTTTTCTGACTGGCTCAGGTAAACATTGTTCCTGATTGAATTAATTTTTGCATCATATTCTCTGTTCACCTGCTCTGCCTGCGCCTCCCTTGATCCATAAGGATAATTTCTGTTATTGGGATATGTACTGGTGTTTTCACCACCAAGAACTACATCACGGCCACCTCTGGTAGTAGTAGACGTTCCGTTTTTTGGTTGTCCGAGAACCACCCGTCTGGCTTCATCTTTTGAAGTTTGTGCATGAACAGAAATAAAAGCTCCGGCAGCAATCAAAAATGTAATTATCTTTTTCATAGTAACGAGTTTAGTGATAAATCTTTTGAAAAGATAATGCCAGCAGATGATTATTTCCACAAATAGTTGTTAAAGACAACCAGGGAAAAAAGTTTTCACATTTAAGTTTACTTTTCAGGGGTGTCTTTTAAAAAATGAGATGCAGAGCCTGCAATAATAAGATTAGCCCGAAACTATTTCCCGTAATTTAACTTCGAA
>JBJMLW010000438.1:0-3805 GCA_045805105.1 Flavisolibacter sp.
AAATGAAAGCACTGACACCCGAACAATGGTTTGAAAAACATACTGCAGTATCAGCAGAAGATTTTGGGAAGGAGCCGCACAGGAATAAATTGAATATTATGATTAACAGGACGAATCACCTGGCGAGTCATTACGGGCAGTTGTTATTTTTGAAAGAGAAGCTTTGATATCATTCTGAAGTAACGCAATCCCGATTTCATCGGGACGCAAGGGATACGCAAAGGGCGCTATTTTAGTTTACGATGGGTTATAGATCGATGATAATATGCGTTAGGTTTAAGGAAGCGTAGCTCCGTTTTATTTTTGATGCAAACACAAACTATTTCCATCCAGGTCTTTCATCCATGCAAATTTTCCCCATGGCGTATCATCAAATTTTCCTACGTCAATTCCTTTTGCTTTCAGTTCACTGATTTCTTTTTCTATATTATCTGTTTCACAAATCATACCCTGGAAACCCGAAAGGGATATGGTGGTGCTGCTATTGGGTAAACCCATTTGTAACCACGTTTGACCATGCGCTGCCGGTGCTTCTATGATCACCTGGAAGCCCAGTTTTAAATAAAACTCTTTTGCTTTTTGCTGATCCTTTACAGGAAGCATAATGATTTCTACTGATTTCATAGTTATCGTTTGAATGTTCATTGATGTTCGTGTAAAGCTATAAAGAGATGAGTAAGGCCATATCCGTTAAATACGACATTCTACCCCGTTGATTGCGACACGGTGTTGTTCTACATTTGTTGAATGAAGCACATTTCGATCCTGCCCCTGTATGATGCCACGCTGACCAGTATTGATAGTAGTCACCAACTTTTTTCACGCGTGAATGATTTTATGAAATACCAGGGCAGACCACCATTTTACCAGGTGGAAATTGTCGGTGCAGAAAAAGAGTCCACATTCAACAACGGACTTTATCATATTCATTCTGACAGCACCATCCATAAAGTTTCCAAAACTGACGTGATCGTCATACCCTTGTTGTGCGGCGATTTTGCGAAAGCGATTTCAAAAAACAAACTATATGTTCAGTGGGTAAAAGATCAATATCAAAAAGGGGCAGAGATTGTATGTCTTTGTGTGGGTTCCTTTTTTCTCGCTTCCACCGGTTTGTTGCACGAAAGAAAATGTGCAGTGCATTGGGCTGCAGCGAATGAGTTTCAAATGATGTTCCCCGAGGTGAAGATTGTCAGCGATTCGATCATTACAGATGAAAAAGGAATCTACACCTGTGGTGGTGGCTTCTCCTATTTGAACCTGCTGCTTTACATCATTGAAAAGCACCTGGGCAGGGAGATATCCATACTCGCTTCCAAGATGTTTGAAATCGACATTGAAAGGAAAAGCCAGCATCCGTTCGTGATTTTCACGGGACAAAAGCAACATGGCGATGAACTCGTATTACAAGCGCAGCAATTTATCGAAAGCCGACCTACAGAATCATACACGGTCGACGACATTTGTCACCAGTTCAATGTAGGACGAAGGACCTTTGAAAGGCGGTTTAAAAACAGTACGAACAACTCCATCCTGGAATACATTCAAAGAGTTAAGGTGGAGTTTGCAAAACAACAATTGGAAAAGGGAAATAAATCGGTGAATGAAATCATTTACGAAACAGGATACAATGATATGGATGCATTCAGGAAAGTGTTTAAGAAGTTTACAGATTTGTCACCGATGAATTATCGTAAGAAATATGCTGTCTGAACCAGGACCTGCTTGCCGGCAGGCAGGCGTGAAACGTGAGACGTAAATCGTCAATCATCAATCGTGAATAATGTAATCCCTGTAAATGTCAACTAATTCGGTAACAGATTTTGGGGATTGTAAGAGATTCAAGTGAGATTATTTTTGCGATGCTCATGTGGAATGGGTCATTTTTTGGAACGCCATCCCGCGTTGCGGTACGCAAAGGTTTCGCAAGGGACGCAAAAGATGAATACAATTAATTGCGTCCCTGGCGTATCCCTTGCGTCCCGATGAAATCGGGATGGCGTTAGTTCATTTCATTTCATGTATAAAACCTAAACTGGTTTGTCCACGAATTACCTAACACTTACAGGCATAACATCCATACATGTTTTTATATTAGAATAATTTCTTTGCGCTTCTTTTGTGCCTTTGTGTCTTTGTGGCTATTGCTCAGCTCCGATGTATAATGGCGGTTTAATCAACAAGCTAAATGATTTGTCAGCACGCATAACACCCTTTATATGTACTCTCACTTCACTCAACCTTTTTACTGTATGGTTATCCTTATCACTTTATTCTCAGAAGTATTTGTTACATAAACCACTCCATTTTTGTCAACTGCTACTCCGTATGCACCAAAATAATTCTGATCTGTAGTGTATGAGCTCACGTGGTCAAGGTAAGTACTAACATTTCCCGATGCATCGATTTTCCTGATGGCATTGTTACCTACGTCAGCTATATACAGATTTCCATTATTGTCTGCTGCAATGGCTCTTGGAGTTTTAAAAGTAGCCATGGAACCGGGACCATTTGTAAAACCTTGTACACCGGCAATCCCTGCAATGGTGGTTACCATACCAGCCTGGGTTATTTTTCTCACGTTTTGTTTGCGCCAATCCACGACATAAACATTGCCTGCGCCATCAACTGTTACACCATACGGTTCATCAAATGTGGCGGTGGCAGCGGGACCATCCGAAGAACCACTCGTTGCGGATTGTCCTGCCCACTCTTCTCTTTGTCCTGTTGGTGAAAACCGCATGATATAGGAAGCAGTCGGCGCCACTATATAAATATAACCGTTATGATCTACCGCAATTCCTGTGGGTGAAGGAAACCCGCTGGCTATAGTTGTTACTACACCCGCAGGAGTAACTTTTCTGATGTTACCATTATCATAATCGGCTACATACACATTGCCTGCCAGGTCGGCGTCAACATCATTCACATAGGCAAACAAAGCACCGGTTCCTGTTCCATCTACATTTCCCTGGTGAAACGGATTTCCTGCAAAATAGGAGACAACACCCGCAGGAGTAATTTTCCTGATTTCAAAAGCACCCAGATCGGAAACATAAATATTTCCGAAAGTGTCTACTGTAAGTCCTGTTGGTGTAGCAAATGAAGCAGCTGTTCCGATACCATTATTGACACCAGCACCACCTGAACCTGCTATCACGGTGGCAATTGCGGAAAGTTCATAATTAAATACCGGACCTGTTATAGTATTTCCCATCACACGAACGCTAACATTACCTGTTCCTGCACCTACGGGCACTTTAGCAGTAATGATGCTGGATGTGGCACTCACAACTGTTGCTTCAATACCATTGAAAAACACACGGTCCAGTAACATGTTGGGATTAAACCCTGTTCCATTGATTGTTACAACGGTAAACGCCGGCCCATGATTAGGACTAATAGTAGTTACCGACAAAGCATCATTGGTACTTTGAGTGATGTTGACACTAACAGTAGAAGTGGGCGATCCCGAACCCGGAACAATATTGAGTGTCACACTTCTGCTGCTGCCGGTATTGTTGGCTTGTAGTGTGGTGATGATAATTTTTTTATTTCCGTTTCCGCTGGTTGCATTCAAACTGATCCAGGAAGGAGTGGAAGGCGTGAATGAAATTGTCCATGCACCATTCGATTGCAAGTTGAATGAGTCTGATGCATTCAACTGACCAGAAATTGTCACACTTGTTTTGTCTGCCTGGATTGAAGGTGGAGGATTGGGTGCAGGTTCTGAATCTTTTTTACAGCTGAATAAAATAATGGCACAAAAGGCCAGGGAATAGATAGATGATTTCATATGCAGGGG